>NZ_JBGMOE010000037.1:0-16268 GCF_041424195.1 Tardiphaga sp.
CATCTGGCCCTGGTTGATCTGCTGCGTGCCGTGATACAGGCCCGACGTATCGCCGAGACCGATGGTATTCGCGGTCGCGAACAGGCGGAACGCCGGATGCGGCTTGATCACCTTGTTCTGGTCGAGCAGCGTCAGGCGGCCGGAGACTTCCAGCACGCGCTGAATGACAAACATCACGTCCGGGCGACCGGCGTCGTATTCGTCGAACACCAGCGCAACATTGTGCTGCAGCGCCCAGGGCAGAATGCCGTCGCGGAACTCGGTGACCTGCTTGCCGTCCCGGACCACGATGGAGTCCTTGCCGACCAGATCGATACGGCTGATGTGGCTGTCGAGATTGACGCGAACGCAGGGCCAGTTGAGACGGGCGGCGACCTGTTCGATATGGGTCGATTTGCCGGTGCCGTGGAAGCCCGTCACCATCACGCGGCGGTTGCGCGAGAAGCCGGCGAGAATGGCAAGCGTGGTGGCGCGATCGAACCGGTAATCGGGATCGGCGTCCGGCACATGAGGATCGGATTGAGAAAAGGCAGGCACTTCGAGGTTGGAATCGATGCCGAATACCTTGCGCACCGAGACTTTGATGTCGGGTATGCCAGTCAACGCGTCGGGCTTTTCTTGCAGTTTGGTCGAGGCGGCGGTCATCAATCCTCCGTGGTCCCGGATATCCCGAAACCAGTCTAGTAATGGCTGCGGATGGGGTGCTTTGTGGAACGTAGCAGAGAGCCGCGGCAGGACAAAGCCCACGACGCCATCAAAGTTCCCGAATGTTATCATCTAGATAGGTTGTGATGATGGTTTTTGAAAGCCAGCCCTGCAAATCGGACGCAGCTGGGATGCCAATGAAACTGCATGGCAATTCAGGGATCGATCTGCGCGGCCCGCAATTTGATCCGTATATTGGCATTACCATTGGTTGAGGCGCCTGGCGCCGGATCGGATATTCGTGACGTCCTTCATCGAGTCCCTGACCCATTTTGTCGCCGCACACAGTTGGCTGGGTTACCTCACTATCTTCCTTGCTGCCTTGCTGGAGGCGGTGCCCGTGCTTGGCACCTTCATTCCCGGCACAACCATCATTCTGGCCTTGAGCGCCCTGATCCCGGCAGGTGACCTCGATCTGGTAGCGGTGCTGGTGGCTGCCGTGGCGGGCGCCGTGCTCGGCGACGGCGGCGCATTCTGGATTGGGCATGTCCGGCAGCGGCAGCTGCTCGATGCGTGGCCTTTATCGAACTATCCGGCCGTGGTGGCGCAGAGCGAGGCCTTCTTCCACCGCTTCGGTACGCTGGCCGTCTTCCTTGGCCGCTTCGTCCCGCCGATTCGTGCTTTCGTGCCGGTCACTGCCGGCGCGCTGGGCACTGCGCCAGCAAAATTCTATGCCGCGAACATTCCCGCGGCACTGCTCTGGGCGCCGGCGCATGTGCTGCCCGGCGTGCTGGCCGTATCGGTCCTGGATCGCTATGGCGGTATCGTCGGCCTGGAAGGCCAAGCCAAACATTACTGGATTCAGGCCGTGATCGTCGTGGCCACGCTGGCCGGCGCCGCCATCTGGTGGTGGCATCGCCACAAGCGCAACACAGCAATGGAATCGTCATAAAAAGGCATTTGAACGTTGAAATATCTCTTTGATTTTTCAGAGTAAATGACGCCTTCGCGGCTTGACTTGCAGCCCCGATTGACTTGAAAAGCCTGCACCGGCAGTTTCGCCCGCCGTCCGTCCTTCCCATATCCAGTGAATGTCCGAACCCATGCGCAGCTACCTCGACTTTGAAAAGCCCGTCGCCGAGCTGGATTCCAAGATCGATGAATTGCGCACGCTGGCCGCCGGCGGCAGCGACATCGGCGAGGAAATCGTGCGCATCGAGGACAAGGCCGTCGCCGCCTTGCACGAGCTCTATGCGAACCTGACGCCGTGGCAGAAGACCCAGGTTGCGCGACATCCGCAGCGCCCGCACTGCATGAACTACGTGGAAGCGCTGATTACCGAATTCACGCCGCTCGCCGGCGACCGCAAATTCGGCGAGGACGAAGCGCTGGTGGCCGGCTTCGGCCGTTTCCGCGGCGAGAGCGTCTGCGTGCTTGGCCAGGAAAAGGGCAACACCACCGAGAGCCGCCTCAAGCATAATTTCGGCATGGCCCGCCCCGAAGGCTACCGCAAGGCTGTGCGCCTGATGGAAATGGCCGACCATTTCGGCATTCCCGTACTGTCGCTGGTCGACACCGCCGGCGCCTATCCCGGCATCGGCGCGGAAGAGCGCGGCCAGGCTGAGGCCATCGCCCGCTCGACCGATGCCGGCCTCGGCCTTGGCGTCGCCAATGTCGCCGTGATCATCGGCGAAGGCGGCTCGGGCGGCGCCATCGCCATCGCCACCGCCAACAAGGTGCTGATGCTGGAGCACGCAATCTACAGCGTGATCTCGCCCGAAGCCGCATCCTCGATCCTGTGGCGCGACTCCTCGAAAGCGCAGGAAGCTGCGACCAACATGAAGATCACCGCGCAGGATCTGCTGCGTTTCGGCGTGATCGATTCCATCCTGAAAGAACCGCCGGGCGGCGCGCATCGCGACCCCGCGGCCATGATCGCAACCACCGGCGACGCCATCGCTCAGGCCTTCAACGACATGCGCGGCATGGACTCGGCGAGTATTCGTCAGCAGCGCCGGCAGAAGTTTCTGGATATCGGCCGCAAGATCGGCTGATCTTTCTTTCCCTGCCTTAAGCAGCGAAGCTACGCGGTGGGAGGGTGGATCGAACCGCTTTAGCGAAGCTGCGCTTCGCACGGGCGGTTCGAGACGGGTGGGATGCCTCCACAAGCGCCTGAACCTGTGGCACCCCCGGCCTACGGCCGACCCTCCCCACAAGGGGGAGGGATTTCACGAACACCTCAGCACAACACGTCTTACCGCGTCTCACACCTCCAATTGCGACCGCGCATTGCGGCGGATCACCTGCGGCGGTTGGCCATAGGCGCGCAGAAACGCCCGACGCATGCGGTCGCGATCGGCAAACCCCGTCTGCTGCGCGACGGTGTCGATGGGATGCCGGCTCTGCTCCATCATCAACCGCGCGGCCTCAAGCCGCAGATGCTCGACGGCCTTGGCGGGCGATTGGCCTGTCTCGGCGTGAAATGCGCGGCTGAACTGGCGCGGGCTCAGATTTGCGGCATCGGCGAGGTCATTCACCGTCAGCGGCTTCTGCAGATTGTCCCGGGCAAAGGCGAGTGCACTCTGGATGCGATCCGATTTCGGCGCCAGTTCAAGCAACGCGGAGAACTGCGACTGGCCGCCGGCGCGACGGTGATACACGACCATCTTTTTCGCAATGCTGCGCGCGGCGTCTTCGCCGAGGTCGGCCTCGACCATCGCCAATGCGAGATCGATGCCGGCGGTCATACCCGCCGACGTCCAGACCGGACCATCATTCACGAATATGCGGTCTTCATCGACCTTCACTTTCGGAAATCGCTTTTGCATGTCGCGCGCGTAAAACCAATGCGTCGTGGCGCGCCGCTCATCGAGCACACCGGCTTCGGCCAATACGAAGGCACCGATACAGATTGCAGCAACACGTCGCGCGCGCTCGGGCGCCTGTCGCACGAAATCGATCATCCCGGGCGTCACAGGTTCGACGGTCAGACCGCCGCCGATAATGAGCGTGTCATAGGCGTCGGCCGCATTGAACGGCTCCGTGGCCACGCTCATGCCCAGCGAGGTCGAAACCTGGCCGCCATTTTCCGAGAGCACGTGCAGATCATAAGCAGGCTCGTCGCCAAGGAGATTGGCCAGCTCGAAGACTGACATGCCAGCAAAGCTGATGGGAGAGCAGCGGGGAGAAACGACAAGACCGATGCGTTGCATGCACCTTCTCCCTCAAAAAAACGTCCTAAAACGCCGTTTATATGACATTTGAGACGCACTCGGGCAAGCCTAGATTTCCTGACACGGCCGTTGCGGCCGAGAGCATTCAGGAGAACGACAATGACCATTTCACAAGGTACGGCACTGATTACAGGCGCCTCAACGGGCATTGGCGCCGTCTACGCGGACCGGCTGGCCAAGCGCGGCTATGATCTCATTCTGGTAGCGCGGAACCAGGACCGTCTGGCGGCCTTGGCCAGGCGACTGACCAGCGAGACCGGACGATCGGTGCGCACGCTGGCCGCCGATCTCGGCAACAAGGCCGATCTGGCAAAGGTCGAAGCCGCGCTGCGCGACGATGCGAGCATTACGATGCTGGTCAACAATGCCGGCGTCGGCGCGGTAGCGCCATTGCTGAACGCCGATGTCAACAAGATGGAAGACATGATCACGCTGAACGTTACCGCGCTGACGCGGCTGACCTATGCCGCCGCGCCCGGCTTCGTGGCGCGGGGCCGAGGCACGATCATCAACATCTCGTCGATCGTTGGCATCGGCGTGGAAATCCTCAATGGCGTCTACGGCGCCAGCAAGGCTTATGTGCTCAGCTTCAGCCATTCTCTGGTGCATGAACTCGCCGACAAGGGAGTTCGCGTGCAGGCGGTGTTGCCGGGCGCAACGGCCACTGAATTCTGGGATATCGCGGGCTATCCGCACCAGAACATGGATCAGGCAACGGTGATGCGCGCCGACGACATGGTCGACGCTGCATTGGCTGGCCTCGATCAGGGCGAACTCGTCACTATTCCGGGCCTGCAGGACGGCGCGGACTGGACCCGCTTCGAAGCAGATCGCCGCACGCTCTCGACCAAATTCGGTCGTGCGACGCCGGCGCCCCGCTACCACGTGACGCAGCGGCAGCGTGTCGCCGAAGCGCAGGCCTGAAATCGCGCACAGACAGCAAAAAGCCCGCCCTCTCGACAGAGGGCGGGCTTTTCAGGTCCAGAATTACTTCTTGGCCGGAGCCATCTTGCTGTCGGCCGGCTTCGGTGCGTCCTTGGCGGCCGGTGCAGGTGCTGCAGCATCTGCAGGCTTGGCAGGCGTCGCTGCAACCTGATCCATGCGCTCGACCTTGGCGCCTTCACGCAACTTGGTGACGTAGTCAGCCTGCGCCTTGCGCACGACATACTGTTCGATCTGCGGCTTCACCTGCTCGAATTCCGGCGCCTTGCGGTTGCGCTTTTCCTCGACCTTGATGATGTGCCAGCCGAACTGCGACTTCACGGGGTCCGAGATCTTGCCCGGTTCCAGCGCGAAAGCGACCGCGGAGAATTCCGGAACCATCTGGTCCTTGGTGAAGAAACCGAGATCGCCGCCATCGGCCGCGCCCGGATCCTTCGACTTCTTCTTGGCGAGCTCGGCGAAATCGGCGCCCTTCTTCAGCTCTTCCGCGACCGTCTTGGCTTCGGCCTCGCTCTCCACCAGGATGTGGCGGGCATGGACTTCGGCTTCGCCGGTGATCTGCTTGGCCGCGTCTTCATAGACCTTCTTCATGTTGTCGTCGGTCAGGGCTTCCTTGCCCTCGACGGCCAGAAGATTGTCCATGAGCAGACGGTTACGGGCGAAAACCAGCTTGGACTTGAAGTCCTCGCGGTCGGCGATCTTCTTGTCCTCGGCCGCCTTGGCGACGATCTTCATGTCGATCAGGAACGACAGCACATTGTCCTTCCGGGTCGCGGGATCCATCTGGGCGAGGCTCGGGCCGAGCTCTTCCTCGGCAATGGTGACGTCGCTCTGACGGATTTCCTGGCCGTTGACCTTGGCAAGGACCGGATTGGCGTCCTGCGCGTAAACCGGGAAACTGGTGAGGAAGGCCACCGCAACGGCGCCAGTCAGGGCAGCCAGGGTGCGGCCCGGGCGCAGGCCCGGCTTAAGAGCGGGCGATACGAAGGTCATGGAAAATCCTTATCTCGGATAAGAGCCTGTTGGGGACGGCGGACACTCTCCCAAACGTACCGTCTTGGCAACGCGAAAACTCTGTCAAAATGATGAAATCCTTGACAGGTTCGCGCCGTTGACAACCCCCCACACGGGCCATATCTCTCCCCGACCGGGCCGGTGGCGAAGGCGCGATTTCGGCCGCGCCGTGGTCATTGAACCCCTGATTGCCCTGCTCCCACTCATCTCCCGGGGTCTTGCTTTTTTGGCTCCCCACACCGGGGTCCAGACAGCAATCCGCCACAGACTTTGGATATGACGAGGCTGGGCGACCGCTGCACCATTCCACGGCTTTCGGGCCGCATTGCTAAAGACAGGATTTCGTGATGATCGGCGCGCTCGCCCGCAAGTTCTTCGGCTCTGCCAACGACCGCCGCGTCAAGGGATATCAATCGCGCGTCGCCGCGATCAATGCGCTGGAGCCCGAAGTCTCGGCTTTGTCCGACGATGCGCTAAAAGCGCGCACCGCCGAGTTCAAGGCGCAGCTCGAAGCCGGCAAGACCCTCGACGATCTGCTCGTCCCCGCTTTCGCCACCGTCCGCGAAGCCGCCAAGCGCACCCTCGGCCAGCGTCACTTCGACGTGCAGCTGATCGGCGGCATGGTGCTGCATGAAGGCGATATCGCCGAGATGAAGACCGGCGAAGGCAAGACGCTGGTCGCCACCCTCGCCGTCTATCTGAACGCGCTCGCCGGCAAGGGGGTGCATGTCGTCACCGTCAACGACTACCTCGCCAAGCGCGACAGCGGCTGGATGGGTCAGATCTACTCGTTCCTGGGCCTCACCACCGGCGTGATCGTTCACGGCCTCGACGATGCCGAGCGTCAGGCGGCCTATGCCTGCGACATCACCTACGGCACCAACAACGAATACGGCTTCGACTATCTGCGCGACAACATGAAGTACCGGCTCGAGGACATGGTCCAGCGCGGCCATGTCTACGCCATCGTCGACGAAGTCGACTCGATCCTGATCGACGAGGCGCGCACGCCGCTGATCATCTCCGGCCCGCTCGACGACCGTTCGGAATTCTACAACACCATCGACACCTACATTCCGAAGCTGGAGAAGATCACCGACTTCGAGGTCGACGAGAAGCAGCGCACCGTGAC
The DNA here is from genome assembly GCF_041424195.1 of Tardiphaga sp. NCBI lineage: Bacteria > Pseudomonadati > Pseudomonadota > Alphaproteobacteria > Hyphomicrobiales > Nitrobacteraceae > Tardiphaga > Tardiphaga sp. The sequence goes on from NZ_JBGMOE010000037.1 coordinate 6,967, forward strand.
GCTGACCGAAGCCGGCATGGAGAAGATCGAAACCCTGCTGCGCGACGCCGGCCAGCTCAAGGGCGAGACGCTGTATGACGTAGAGAACGTCTCCGTCGTGCATCACATCAATCAGGCGCTGCGCGCCCACTCGCTGTTCAACCGCGACAAGGACTACATCGTCCGCGACGACGAAGTGATCATCATCGACGAATTCACCGGCCGCATGATGCAGGGCCGCCGCTATTCGGAAGGCCTGCACCAGGCGCTGGAAGCCAAGGAACACGTCACCGTCCAGCCGGAAAACCAGACGCTGGCCTCGATCACGTTCCAGAACTACTTCCGCATGTACAAGAAGCTTGCCGGCATGACCGGCACGGCTCTGACCGAAGCGGATGAGCTGTTCGACATCTACAAGCTCGAAGTCGTCGAAGTGCCCACCAATGTCGGCATCGGCCGCATGGATGAGGACGACGAGGTCTATCGCACCCAGGACGAGAAGCACGCCGCCATCCTCGCCGAGATCGAGCGCGCCAATGCGCGGATGCAGCCGGTGCTGGTCGGCACCGCGTCGATCGAAAAATCGGAAGTGCTTGGCGAGTATCTGCTCAAGAACGGCTACAAGCTGATCGACTTCACCAAGCCGAAGGCGATGGACAAGCTCTATGCGGCCGCGCGTTCCGGCAAGCCGGCGAAACTGTTCGCGGTGCTGAATGCGCGCTTCCACGAGCAGGAAGCCTATATCGTTGCCGAAGCCGGCGTCCCCGGCGCCATCACCATCGCCACCAACATGGCCGGCCGCGGCACCGACATCAAACTCGGCGGCTCGGTTGAGATGCGCGCGCAGATCGAAACGGCCGACATCACCGACGAGGCCGAGAAGGCCGCCAAGATCGCCGAGATCAAGGCCGAGATCGAGCGCTTCCGCGAGACCGTGCTGAACGCCAAGGAAGTGGTCGAGATCGAACCGGCCAAGGGGTCGAAGCCGGCCAAGACCGTCGAGAAGCCCGGCGGCCTCTACATCATGGGCTCCGAGCGCCATGAGTCACGTCGCATCGACAACCAGCTCCGCGGCCGCTCCGGCCGTCAGGGCGACCCTGGCCGATCCAAGTTCTTCCTGTCGCTGGAAGACGACCTGATGCGCATCTTCGGCTCGGATCGTCTCGATACGATGCTGACGCGCCTTGGCCTCAAGGAAGGCGAAGCGATCATCCATCCGTGGATCAACAAGGCGCTCGAGAAGGCCCAGCAGAAGGTCGAAGCGCGCAACTTCGACATCCGCAAGAACCTGCTCAAATATGACGACGTGCAGAACGACCAGCGCAAGGTGATCTTCGAGCAGCGCGTCGATCTGATGCAGAACGACAGCGTCGCCGAAACCGTCAACGACATGCGCCGCGCCTTCGTCGAGGATCTCGTCACCAAACACGTGCCGGAAAACCAGTATGCCGAGCAGTGGGACGTGGCCGGTCTGAAGGAAGAGCTGAAGCGCGTGCTCGACCTGGATCTTCCGGTGGACGAATGGGCCAAGGAAGAAGGCATCGCCGACGAGGAACTGCTCAACCGCATAGAGCAGAAGGCCGACGAGCACATGGCGGCCAAGGTCGCCCAGTGGGGCCCCGACGTGATGCGCTATGTCGAGAAGACCATCCTGTTGCAGACGCTGGATCATCTGTGGCGCGAGCATCTGGTGATGCTGGATCACCTGCGTCAGGTCATCGGCCTGCGCGGCTACGGCCAGCGCGATCCGCTGCAGGAATACAAGGCGGAAGCCTTCAACCTGTTCGAGGCGATGATCGCCAATCTGCGCGAAGCCGTCACCGCACAATTGATGCGCGTCGAGATCGTGCCGCCCGACGTGCAGCCCGATCTGCCTGTCATGGAAGCCCACAAGCTCGACTACAATACCGGCGAAGACGAAATGGCCTTCGCCAATGCGGCATTGGCTCCGATGGGCCAGCAGCAGCCCGCCGTCGCCCGCGATCCGAACAACCAGGACACCTGGGGCAAGGTCGGCCGCAACGAGGACTGCCCGTGCGGTTCGGGCAAGAAGTTCAAGCACTGCCACGGGCGGTATGCGTAAACTGACCTCCAGGTAGATCGCGAGACCATCTGAAATCCCTCCCCTTGCGGGAGGGATTTTCTTTTGGGCTGTAGGTTCCAAGCATTCACGCAGCCAAGCACTGCGCCAGACAGCGTTGACGACGATTGGACAACGCGTCGCAGAGGACTAGCCTACTCCATCGCGCCGACATGAGCGGCCGCAGGAATGAGGGGGCGTGTCGATGATGTCCAATTCCGAAATGCTGATCCGACTGATCTCCGCCGCAGCACTTGGCAGTCTGATCGGTTTCGAGCGCGAGCGGCTGCTGTGGGCCGCGGGCATTCGCACACATATGCTGGTGTGCGTCGGCTCCTGCCTGATCATGCTGGTCTCGCAATACGGCTTCTCGAACATCCTCGCTCAGGATCATGTCGTGCTTGATCCGTCGCGTATCGCGGCGCAGGTGGTGTCCGGCATCGGCTTTCTCGGTGCCGGATCGATCCTGGCGCGCGGCGAAATCGTCAAGGGGCTGACCACGGCGGCAAGCATCTGGACGGTGGCGGCGATCGGCCTTGCGGTGGGCGGCGGATTATATCTCGCGGCCGGCGCATCGACAGTGATCATTCTGATCATCCTCGTCGGTATCAAGCCGCTCGAGGAAGCCTATCGCTCGCGCAACCAGACCTGCATGCTGAAGGTCGAGGTGGAGAACAACAGCCTGACGCCGGAATTGCTGCGCGAAACCTTGTCGCTGCGCTCCAGCCAGGTGAAGCGCTTCCTCGTGGAAAGCCGAGATCCTCAAGGCACCGACCAGCTCTCGATCCTGCTCAGCAAGGTGTCGTCACAGGATATCGCCAGCTATCCTTCGAAGCTGCAGGAGCTTGATGGCGTGAACCGGGTGAACATCGTGAAGCGTGCGAGCAACAACGGCGCCAATCACACGTAAGCGATATATATCTGCGGGGAGAGCGACGCGCGTTTAGCGCATCGCCGAGAAGCGATCCGAGAACGAATTCGCGGACACGACGGGCGCAGCGCCTGACAGCGCAGCTGTACCACCGCCGGAGGCCGGCGCGGATGGTTCAGCCGACAGCGTCGGCTTGAGCGGCGGACGCGGGGTGGCGGCGACCGGCGCGGGTTTCGATGCCGTGGCAGCGGCAGGTGCCGGGTTGGCTTTGGCCGCAGTCTTGGGCTTGGCGGAAGGGACCGGCACAGCTGGCGCGGCCGGAGGCGGCGTCGTCGCCGTGGTTTCCGAACCGCCGATACCGACCTTCTTGGCGAGGCTGCTAAAGAAGCCACCATCCGACGAGGCCGACGCAACACGCGTAGAGGGCACGGCAGCGACCGGCTCTTCCGACGCTGCGAACAGCGAGGCCGAATAGGAGGTCGTCGCTGCAGCGGTCGCCCTGGGCGGATTGACGTGCGGTGGAATGGTGCCTGGCGCGCGTGAATAGGCAGCCGTCTGCATGCCCGACGGCTCCGGATCCGACAGGCCGGTGGAAGCATCAGGCAGCTTGGCGGCGAAGACGCGGTTCATGCCGCCATCGATATCGGGACGGCGCTGCGCGACCGGCGTACCCTTGGCGATCAGTTCGGCAATCTTCGCATCGTCCTGCGCCTGCTTGGCGGCGACGGCGTCAGCGATCTCGGCCGGGACCTGATAGACCGGGCACTTGGCAGAAGCGTTGAACACCAGCGGCTTGGTCGAGCCTGCAGGTGCGGCCGGATCGAACACATACTTGTTCTCGCAGAACTCGACCTTCGGCTCCTGCCGCGTCACTTCGAAATGATCATAGCCCTGCTTGATCATCTTCCAGAACGGCATGTTCGGGTTGTTGCGATGCTTGGCCATGTTCACCGGCGTCATCTTGAACGGAAACGCCGCAAACTGGAACGAGCGCTGCCCGCCGAAGAAGGACTCACGACCCAAAGAATAGATCTCGGCGATCTGTTCGTCGGTCATGGCGAAACAGCCGCGCGACGAGCAATCGCCATGCACCATCAACTGCGAGCCGGTGCGTCCCAGCGACTTGTCGAAGGCGTTGGGGAAACCGGTATTGAACGAGAGATAGTAGGACGAACGCGGATTCATCTGCGCCGGCGTGATCGAGTAGAAGCCTTCAGGCGCCTGACGATCGCCTTCCTTGACTTTTGGTCCGAGATCGCCGGACCAGCGGCAGATCGGATAGGTCTTCAGGAGTGCGAACTGGCCGGAGCGATTCTGCTTCCAGACTTCGAGTTCGGCTTCCTGCTTGAACACACGGACCAGTATCGGCGACTGCAGGTCCATGTCCTTTTCAGTCATCTCGGCGACGAGCTTGGGAGGAACGGGCTGATTGGCTTTGGCGTTGCTGGCGAGCGACATGTCTTCGCCATTGCAGCCGGCCAGCACCACGCCTGTCGCAAGTACGACTGACGTCAGCAGCGCGCGAACAAGCGAGCGATGTTTCAAAGCCAAGCTCCGCAGCCGACGGGACGTCGACACCCCAAGGAATAAAGACAAATGAGCCCTTATTCGTACACAAATATTAGCCTTAAGGCCCCCCGCTCGCAAGGCAACTGGCCGTGAGCAGCAGGTTCCGTTCCGGCGATGGTCAATAGAGATTGAAGATCTGAGGCCGGGCGGAATTGCGGCGGGATCTGGCGCGGGAGCGAATTAAGAGGGCGGAGACAGGGTTATGCTTAATGGTTTGGCAGCGCTCTGAGCCACTCCATCAAGCTCTCATGGTATGGAGGCGCCGCTTCGGCGCCGTCTCGAACCATGAGATGAGGAGCTGATGCTCCCCGCCATCCCGGCGAATGGTTTCGCCATCCGCAAGGAGACGCCCGCCTTCGGCGTCCTTCTCAGGACGCGGTAGGAAGTCTGTTGAGGGTGCTTATGAACCCCGGACTACCGTCTTCAAGTAATTGTAAGCCTTGATGATTTCGATCAACCGGTCCTCGGTGGAACGGTCGCCGCCGTTGGCGTCGGGGTGGTGCTGCTTCACCAGCGCCTTGTACTGCGCCTTGACGTCTTCCAGCGTTGCGCTGGGGCCGAGACCCATGACCTGCAGCGCCTTACGCTCGGCATTGAAGATCTTGCGGGTTTCTTCCTTGATCGGCTGCTGCGGCTTGCGGGCCCGGCCGCGACCCATGCCCATGCCGTTCATCTCGTTGAACATGGCGAACGGATCGATCGCACCGTCCAGATCGGGCTGCGCCGCCTTGCTGCCGTCCTTGGAGCCGTTGGCGCCCATCTTCCAGGTTGGACGATGGCCGGTCAGCGCGTCCTTCTGGTAGCGCGCCACCGCATCCGGAGCCATGCCCTGGAAGAAATTGTAACCCTGATTGTATTCGCGGACGTGGTTCAGGCAGAAGTGCCAGTATTCCTTGTCCTGCGCGCGGCCCTTGGGCGCGCGATGCGGACCCTTGTTCTTGCACTCGGGCCATTCGCACATAATAGCTTCTTCGCGCGCAGCGGCCTGCTGCTTCGCGCTCAGCTTGTTGGGCTTGATACGGATGCTGTCGAAGAATTTGGATGAGTCGATGGGCATGGCTGACTATGACAACGCAATGCAAAAAGCTTCAAGTCTTGACATTCGGATTACCTCATTCGGCGCGCTGCGCCCTACCAAGTGGTCGCCACATCGTGATTGACCATGAGCCGCGCGAACCGCTAAGCCGGCCATCATGACCATGAAAGATAACATCACAAAGAAGCTGACAGAGGCTTTCGCGCCCCAGCGGCTCGACGTGACCGATGAATCGCATCTGCATGCCGGTCACATTGGCCACCGCCCGGAGGGTGAAACCCACTTCAGGGTCAATATTGTGTCGGAGGCCTTCGAAGGGAAGAGCCGGATCGACCGCCATCGCATGATCAACGAGCTGCTGGCGGCGGAACTGGCGGGAACGGTGCACGCGCTGACGTTGAAGCCGCAGACGCCGAAGGAAGCTGGCTAGGTTTCGTCGCGACGCCCTGCACGGTCATTCCGGGCCGCGAGTACCGCCTGGCGATTGCGCCCCCGGAATCTTGACGTGGGAGTCTCCGACAGCGCCGTGCCCCATCCAGATTCCGGTGGACGTGCACGAAGACGCGCCCCGGAATGACAAGCGGGTAGCCTACTTCTTCAGCGTCGCCAGCGCATCGCGCACATTCGGCTTCAATCCCGCTCCGCCGGCATCCAGATGCTCAAAGATCTTCTTGCGCATGCGCGGATCCCAAAACTTCCTGATGTGCTCGGCGATCCCGGCCACGGCATGGTCGTGGCCCTGACTGTCGAAGAAGGAGCCAATCTGGTTGGCCATGTAGATCAGCCGGTCAGGCGACGTCGATGTGTGCATGTTCACTTCCCGATGCGTCCGCGACCACCCGGTGCGGATGCGTAAAGACTTCAAAACCGTCGGCACGGGCGATGGCGGCCAGCGTGATGCCGGCAGCCTCCGCCATACGGATCGCCAACGCGGTCGGCGCCGAGACCGAGACCATCAGAGGCGCGCCGATGGCGGCGGTTTTCTGCACCATCTCCACGGAGACACGGCTGGTCAGCAGCACCATGCCTTGGCTGGTATCGATCTCAGATTGGACATTGCCCCGCGCCAGCGCGCCAGCCAGCTTGTCGAGCGCGTTGTGACGGCCGACATCCTCGCGCAAAGCGACGATGCCATCCGCCGGCGTCCAGAACGCAGCAGCATGGACAGCGCGGGTCTGGATGTTGATCTTCTGCAGCGGCGACAGCAACTCCATCGCCGCCATGATCTGGTCAAAAGAGAAGGTGCCACCGGGCGCCACGACGGCTGCAGGCTTCACGGCTTCCGAAATCGAGTCGATGCCGCACAGACCGCAGCCCGTCGGCCCTGCAATCTGACGCCGCCTTGCACTGATGCTCTCAGCCGTCTCGGTTGCGAGCCACATGCGCAGTTCGACGCCGTCGTCGAACGCCACGGCTTCAAAGCTCTGGATCTCGTCGGCAGACGCCACCACGCCTTCGCTGAGGCTGAAACCGATGGCGAAGTCGTGCAGATTGTCAGGCGTCCCCATCATGACGGCATAGGTGCCGCCATTATAGGTGATTGCCAGCGCGGTCTCTTCCGGCACCGCGCGCAGCCCCTCGCCGACGCCGGACCGGCACCAGATCTTGCGGGGGACTGAGCGAACCGGCTCGTGCATCTCTGGTCTCCAGCCCTACTCCGCAGCTTCCACCACGGGCATGGCGATCCGGCGCGACTGGCGGGCCTGCTCTTCATATTCCTTCTGCCACTCGGACGGACCGTTCGAGGGCGAGATCTGCACCGCCGTCACCTTGTATTCCGGACAGTTGGTTGCCCAGTCCGAGAACTCGGTGGTGATGACGTTGGCCTGCGTCGTCGGGTGATGGAAGGTCGTATAGACCACGCCCGGTGCCACGCGTTCGGTGATCAGTGCACGCAATGTCGTTTCGCCGGCGCGGCTCTGCAGCCTTACCCAGTCGCCATCACGGATGCCACGCTGCTCCGCGTCGTGCGGATGGAGCTCCAGACGATCCTCTTCATGCCAGACCACGTTCTCGGTGCGCCGCGTCTGCGCGCCGACATTGTACTGGCTGAGAATCCGGCCGGTGGTGAGCAGCAGCGGGAAGCGTGGCCCGGTGCGCTCATCGGTGGCGACGTATTCGGTGAGCATGAACTTGCCTTTGCCCCGCACGAAGCCGTCAATGTGCATGATCGGCGTGCCCAGCGGCGCCTTCTCGTTGCACGGCCACTGCACCGAACCCAACTCATCAAGCTTCGCAAAGGAGACGCCGGCGAAAGTCGGCGTTAGCGCCGCGATCTCGTCCATGATTTCTGACGGATGATTGTAGTTCATCTCGTAGCCCAGAGCCTTGGCGAATCCCAAGGTGACTTCCCAGTCCTCAAGCCCGTTCTTCGGCGCCATCACCTTGCGGACGCGCTGGATGCGGCGTTCGGCATTGGTGAAGGTGCCGTTCTTCTCCAGGAAGGTGGAGCCCGGGAAGAACACATGCGCGTAGTTCGCCGTCTCGTTCAGGAAGAGATCATGAACGATGACACATTCCATTGCCGACAGTGCGGCGACCACATGCTTGGTGTTGGGATCGGACTGCAGGATGTCCTCGCCCTGCACGTAAAGGCCCATGAAGGTGCCTTCGGTGGCGGCATCGAACATGTTGGGGATGCGCAGGCCCGGCTCGGGATTGAGCTTCACATTCCACATCGCCTCGAAGGTCTCACGCACCGCATCGCCCGAGATGTGGCGATAGCCCGGCAGCTCGTGCGGGAACGAGCCCATGTCGCAGGAGCCCTGCACGTTGTTCTGGCCGCGCAACGGATTCACGCCCACACCCGACCGGCCGATATTGCCCGTGGCCATCGCCAGGTTGGCGATCGCGATCACGGTGGTGGAGCCCTGGCTGTGCTCGGTGACGCCGAGGCCGTAATAGATCGCGCCATTACCGCCGGTCGCAAACAGACGCGCGGCCGCACGCAACTCCTTCGGATCCACGCCGGTCATGATGGCAGTCGCTTCGGGGCTGTGGTTCGGCTGCGCGACAAACGCCGCCCAGTCCTCGAACTCGCTCCAGTCGCAACGCTCGCGGATGAAGGCCTCATCGGCGAGGCCTTCGGTGACGATGACATGCGCCAGCGCGGTGAGCACCGCAACATTGGTACCGGGCATCAGGGGCAGATGGTGCTGCGCCTCGATATGTGCCGAGCGCACGATGTCGGTACGGCGCGGATCGACCACGATCAGCTTGGCGCCGGCGCGCAGCCGCTTCTTCAAGCGAGAGGCAAACACCGGATGGCCGTCGGTCGGGTTGGCACCGATGATCATCACGACGTCGGTATCTTCCACCGAGTCGAAATCCTGCGTGCCAGCTGAGGTACCGAAGGTCGAGGACAGGCCGTAGCCGGTCGGCGAATGGCAGACGCGCGCGCAGGTATCGACGTTGTTGTTGCCGAAGCCGGCGCGGATCAGCTTCTGGACGAGGAACGTCTCCTCGTTGGTGCAGCGGCTGGAGGTGATGCCGCCCAGCGCCTGCCGGCCATACTTTTCCGAAATCCGCTTCAGTTCGCGCGCGGTGTGGCCCAGCGCCTCTTCCCAGCTCACTTCCCGCCAGGGTTCGTCGATGCTGGAGCGGATCATCGGCTTGAGGATGCGGTCCTGGTGCTGGGCATAGCCCCAGGCGAAGCGGCCCTTGACGCAGGAGTGGCCGCGGTTGGCCTTGCCGTCCTTGTACGGCACCATGCGCACGACTTCCTCGCCGCGCATTTCCGCCTTGAAGGTGCAGCCGACGCCGCAATA
>NZ_JBGMOE010000038.1:0-120879 GCF_041424195.1 Tardiphaga sp.
TTCGCCGATGAACCGGAATCCCTCCAGATTCAATAAATTCGTGAACCGCTCTAGAAGCGCCCCTCGCGAACCGGATTTCCAGAATATAATCTTTGTAGGCATATTGCCAAGGCTTGATAGGAAAGAAATGTTAGAGGCGCCTTCGCCCTTGTTCGGCGAGAACCGGCAGCACCGAAATGACAGGCCCTCTTGCGCTCCTAATATTTGTAGATACAATAAATAAATGCAGATCACCTTTGACCCGGTGAAACGTGCGGCAACCTTGCAGGACCGCGGCCTGGACTTCGCCGATGCCGCCTTGGTCTTCGCAGGCAAGACTCTGGATCTTCCTGACGAGCGCCGCGACTACGGCGAGCTACGGATAATCACGGTCGGAACGCTGCACGGGCGGATGGTGATCGTTGCGTGGACCCCGCGCGGCGAGGCGCGGCACGAATTTTCGATGAGGAAAGCCAATGACAGGGAAAAAGCGCGCTTCGGGCAGCGACTTGAAGAAAGTTGACGCCCATTCCATCCAGCCGCACGAATACGACGAAATCCCCGAACTCGCGGACGAGTTCTTCGCGCGTGCCGATCAGCATAAGGCTGGACAGCTCGTTCAGCGCGGCCGACCGAAGTCGGACGATCCGAAGCAACTGATATCACTGCGGCTCGACGCCGAGGTCGTACGCTGGTTCAAGAGCACAGGCACCGGCTATCAGGCGCGGATGGGCGAGGTATTGAAATCGCACATGGTGCGGAAGAAGGCGGCGGGAAAGAAAAAAGCGGGGTAGATTGCGGGCGATTTTCGGATTGCGCATCACTTTATTCCGAATACGCTGGCTCCATGCGTCATAGTCTTTTCAAGTATTTTCCGAACGAAAGTAGGCTGACGCCTTTCTCGACGGTCAGGTTCTGTTTCGCTCGCTGTCGCATTTCCGCGATTACGAAGACGGCAATATCCGGGGGACTGCAAAGAAGGGACGGCGACGTTTCGCCCGCCTGCGGGGTTAGTCATCAATAACCTGACACAGGGAAAAAGCGCGTATGGTGGGTTACGCGCTGGCGCTAACTTACCCACCCGTCTGAGGGTACGCTACTTGGCGCAACTTGGAATGTTGCGTCGTGGATCGTCCTCCCTACAGCCATTTCTTCCACTTGAAGAACATGTAGGGCAGCACGGCTGCGAAGACCATCATGATCAGTGCTGCGGGATAGCCGAGGTCCCATTGCAGTTCCGGCATCAGCTTGAAGTTCATGCCGTAGACCGATGCGATGAGCGTCGGCGGCATCAACACGACGGCCATGACCGAGAACAGCTTGATGATGTTGTTCTGTTCCAGATTGACGACGCCGAGCATCGCATCGAGCGTGAAGGTGATCTTGTTCGACAGGTAGGAGGCGTGATCGGTTAGCGACACCACGTCGCGCTGCATGGTCTTGAGCTGGGCACGCATGTCCTTCGACCACTTCACGCCCTCGGCTTCCGCGGTGATGAAGGTGACGACGCGGCCGATCGAGACGAGGCTTTCACGCACTTTCGAGGTCAGGTCGCCCTTGCGGCCAATGGTGATCAGGATTTCCGAATAGCGTTTGGCGTGGCCGGTCCGCAGCGACTCATCCGGCTCGAAGATGTCATGGCTGACCTGATCGACATCGGCGCCGACGCGTTCGAGAATGTCGGCGCAGCGATCGATCACCGCGTCGAGCAGTTCGAGCAGAATGGTTTCACCATTGGCGCCCGCGGGTGCGTTGCGGCCAAGCTTCAGTTCGACCGACGCGAACGGACGCGGAGTGTCGTAGCGCACCGTCACCAGCCGCTGCCGGGTGAGGATGAAGGTCACCGCCGTGATCCGCGGCGACTCGGTATCGGAACCGCACATCAAGCTGGCGGTCATGTAGCGGGCGCCGTTCTCGATATAGAGCCGGCTGGAGATTTCGATCTCCTGCATGTCTTCACGGGTCGGGATTTCGATCCCCGCCAGCTTCTCCACCGCCTTGTCCTCTGCCGGCGACGGCTTCACCATGTCGATCCACACCGCATTGTCCGGCAGCGCCGCAAGATCGGCCGGCTCGGATTTTCTCAAGGCATGATCGGCAGGCGTGAAGACAGCGAGCATGGGCAACTCCGGGAAACTGAAAAGGCGGGGAACCGCGATCCGGACCGAATCGACTGGGGCGATCGACCATGACCGATGCAGATGCAGCCGTCATGACAGCCTTTGTGCGGCGCGCCAACCCCGCGCGCGCCCGTGAAATCCTTCCCCTATGATCGGGCGTCCTGTGCACCCGAGACTGACAAAATTATCACGCCTGCATCACGGATTCGCGAGGCGCTGCGCTTCTGCACAGGATTTGGCCGCGCAGCCGAAAAACCTGCGGCAAATATGACACAGGTTGTGCGCTGCATGATGCGCAGCGCATCTAACCGCTGGAATTGCAGCGGATTTCAGCGATAGTGACTTTAACGGAATCGTGGCGTTCGCGGGCTATTTTGGGTGCGTTTCCTTGCACCAGCCTGCCTGAATTCGGACCTCACGCAATTGGAACAATGACATGTCGCCGCTCAAGATTAAGCTTGGACTGATTGTCGCCGCCGGCCTGATGCTGTCGGGCTGCATGCAGACCGCAACCCAATTCCAGGCCGCTCCGGAAGCCAGCCTCAAGCCAAACGACAAGGCCCAGCTCGCCAAGGCGCGTTACGCCAAGGTACAGCCGGCGGAGCCGTTCCGGCGCGCCATCGTCGACTTCCACCGCAAGGAAGCGCCGGGCTCGATCGTGGTCGATTCCGACAATCACTATCTCTATTTCGTCCAGGACGGCGGCAAGGCGATCCGTTACGGCGTGACCGTCGGCGAAGAAGCGCTGGCCTTCTCGGGCGTCGCGCGTGTCGGCAACATGGCCGAATGGCCGAAGTGGACCCCGACTGCCGATATCCACAAGCGCATCGAAGGCCTGCCGGCTCAGGTGCCTGGCGGCGTCGACAATCCCCTCGGTGCCCGTGCCCTGTATCTCTATCAGGGCAACAAGGACACGCTGTTCCGCATCCACGGCACCAACCAGCCGGAATATATCGGCTCCTCGATCTCGTCGGGCTGCATCCGCATGACCAACGAAGACGTCATCGACCTCTACAGCCGCGTCAAGCCGGGTGCTGTGGTTGTCGTGCTCGAGCCGAAGGCCGGCGACTCGCCGTATAATTCGAAGCTCGCTTTGCAGGGCGGCGGCGGAACGCCGTACTGAACTGACAGAGTTTTATCTGATTAGAAAAGCGCCGGTTTTGCCGGCGCTTTTTTTTGTTTTAGCCGAAGCGCAAGCGGGAGCGGTCTCCCTCCCTCAAGCGGCGAAGCCGCGCAGTGGGGTCTGGCGAACGAAGTCGTTCGCCATGGGGCGACCGAACGAGGCGATGCGTAGCATCGACGAAGTGGAGGCCGGGTGGGGTGCCTCCGGCAACGCCGTCGCCTGTGCACCCCCACTTGACCCGCCTACGGCCGGCCCCCCTCCCGGCAAGGGGGAGGGAAAAGAAAGCAAAAGAAAACACCTGCCCGGACGCGGCCACAAATACGCGATCAGGACGTCACCGCAAAAAGCTGAACGGCGATGGTGGCGGCGCGCGGCGTTTCTTCGGCTTGGGTTTTGGCCTCTGCTTGGGCTGCTCCGGCGGCTCTGCTTCGGGCTCCGGCGCGGCTTCAGCCGGCTGAGTGGCTTGAGGCTCGGCGGCCTTGGCCGCCTCAGGCATCTTCTCGCCCGGCTTACCCTCGGCCACCTCGCGCGGCGGCGCCTCGTCCGGGCGCATGGCGGGCATCAGGGGGGCAATGCGAGGCCACTCGTCCCAGACGTCCCACTGGCAGATCCGGTAGTTGCCGCGCCGCTCGGCGATATCGAGATGGATGTGATCCTCGTGATAGCCGTCGGAGCCCGGCCCCAATACGGTGGTGAAACGCGTACAGACCGAATGCAGCACCGCCTCGCGCTGCTCGCGCGGCGTGTTGCGTTCGGTGAGCGCGATCGAACGGCCATTCGCGAGTTTCAGCCCACGCACATCCAGCGCATTGGCGCGGCCATGCTCCGACAGTTTCGCACCGACCACGCGGTTGCGCCCGCGGCAATCGAAGGAATCGAAATTATCAAGCTCGATAAGCCTGGTTCCGAGGCTGGTCGCGAGCGGCGCCATGTCGGCACGGATCCACTCGGCCACCGCCGTTGCCATCGCACAGCGCATCGTTCCCGCCGGCTTCAGCGGCACGCGCGTCTTGTCCGGCAGCACGACGGCCTCGAGCCGCACCATGTCGGGGCCACCGCAGGCGCCCGGCCCCTTGATGTCGGGAATACCCGGCGCAATGGCGACCGCATCGGTGAGCGCCAGGCGGCAGGCTGACAGCGGCGGCGGCTCCGGCGGACGCGCTTCGGCGGCGGGCTTCTCGGGCTCAGCGGGTTGTTCGGATTTCCTAGACTCCTCGCCCGGCTTTTGCGCCGGCTCGGCCGTGGGCGCTTCGACCGGGCGGGATTTCGGCAGCGGGACGCGCGACGTCGTCAGATAGGCCTGCGCCGGCGCCGGCGCGGCAACCAGCAGCAGCGCCAGAACCGCTCCAATTGTCCTTTGGTCGCAGCCGGATAGGCCAAAAGTCCATTTCCGGGCCGCTTTCCCCGCGCTAAACTTCATGCCAAGACCTAAGCCCAAAAGAGCGGTCGAAGTTCCCCGGCAATGATCGGGGGACCGGCAGAACAATCACAAGACGGAGGAACGATCGAATGCGTGGCTTGATGCAAGACTGGCCTTTGCTGTGTCACCGGATCATCGATCATGCGGCGCGGGTCCACGGCGAACGTGAAGTCGTGACCAGATCAGTCGAAGGTCCCATACACCGCACCAATTACGCCGAAATTCGTACCCGCGCCCTGAAAGTCGCGCAGCGCCTTGATCGCGAAGGCATCAAGATGGGCGACCGCGTCGCGACCATCGCGTGGAATACGTGGCGACACCTGGAAACGTGGTACGGCATCATGGGCATCGGCGCCATCTGCCATACAGTCAATCCACGTCTATTCCCCGATCAGATCGCGTGGATCATCAACCATGCGCAGGATCGCATCGTGATGACGGACCTGACCTTCGTTCCGCTGCTGGAAAAACTCGCCGACAATCTGCCCAGCGTCGAACGCTATATCGTCTACACCGACAAGGCGAACATGCCGCAGACCACGCTGAAAAACGCCGTGGCCTATGAGGACTGGATCGCGGAAGTCGACGGCAATTTCAAATGGAAGGAGTTCGACGAGAACACCGCAGCGGCGATGTGCTACACATCCGGAACCACGGGCGATCCGAAGGGCGTGCTGTATTCTCACCGCTCCAACGTGATGCACGCGCTGATGGCCAATACCGGTGACTCGCTCGGCGCCAATGCCGCCGACACCATGCTGCCGGTCGTCCCGCTGTTTCATGCCAATAGCTGGGGCATCGCGTTTTCCGCACCATCGATGGGCACCAAGCTCGTACTGCCCGGCGCCAAGATGGACGGCGCCTCGATCTACGAATTGCTCTCGACGGAGAAGGTGACGCACACCGCCGGCGTGCCGACCGTGTGGCTGATGCTGCTCAACTATATGTCGCAGAACAATCTGAAACTGCCTGACCTGCGCATGGTGGTGTGCGGCGGCTCGGCGATGCCGCGCTCGATGATCAAGGCCTTCGTCGATATGGGCATCGGCGCGCGCCACGCATGGGGCATGACCGAGATGTCGCCGATCGGCACGCTGGCCGCGCTGAAGCCGCCCTTCGACCAACTCGAAGGCGACGAGCGGCTGGATATCCTGCAGACCCAGGGCTATCCGCCATTCGGCGTCGAGATGAAAATCACCGACGACAGCGGCAAGAGCCTGCCCTGGGACGGCAAGACCTTCGGCCGTCTCAAGGTGCGCGGACCTTCGGTGTCGCGCGCCTATTTCCGCGTCGACGACGAGATCCTCGACGAGGAAGGCTACTTCGACACCGGCGACGTCGCGACCATCGACAAGCATGGCTACATGCGCATCACTGACCGCTCCAAGGATGTGATCAAGTCGGGCGGCGAATGGATCTCGTCGATCGACCTGGAGAACCTTGCCGTCGGTCATCCGAAGGTCGCGGAAGCCGCGGTCATCGGCGTCTATCATCCGAAATGGGACGAGCGGCCGCTGCTCATCGTACAGCTCAAGCAGGACCAGACCGCCACGCGCGAGGACATCCTGAAATACATGGATGGCAAGATCGCCAAGTGGTGGATGCCGGATGACGTGGTATTCGTCGACGCGATCCCGCACACCGCCACCGGCAAGATCCTGAAGACCGCGCTGCGCGATCAGTTCAAGACGTACAGCCTGCCGACAGCGGCGGCCTAGTTAAAGAAAAACCTCTCCTCGCAATGCGAGGAGAGGTTTTCAATTTGTGGGGCAACGAGAGCCTCAGCCGTTCAGCGCGGCCTTCACCAGACCGCTGGCCTTGCCGAAGTCCATCTGGCCGGCATATTTCGCCTTCAGTGCGGCGATCACCTTGCCCATGTCTTTCATACCGGCAGCACCTGTCGCTGCGATCTCGGCTGCGATGGCGGACCTGGTCTCGTCCTCCGACATCTGCTGAGGCAGATAGGCTGTGATGAT
Organism: Tardiphaga sp.; assembly: GCF_041424195.1. Taxonomy (NCBI): domain Bacteria; kingdom Pseudomonadati; phylum Pseudomonadota; class Alphaproteobacteria; order Hyphomicrobiales; family Nitrobacteraceae; genus Tardiphaga; species Tardiphaga sp. The sequence goes on from NZ_JBGMOE010000038.1 coordinate 6,619, forward strand.
CGCGATTTCCTCGCGCTCCTGGGTCGCGAGTTCCGCCCGGCCGCCCTTGTCGTAGAGTTCGACCGACTCCTGACGCTGTTTGATCATCTTCTGCAGGAGGCTCAGCAGGTCGGCATCTGACAGCGGCGGCTTGCCCTGGCCGCGCGCCTCGATATCGGCATTCTTGATGGTCGAATTGACCATGCGAAGCGTTGAAAGCTTGCGCTCGTCCTTGGCCCGCATAGCGTCCTTGACGGCGTTGTTGATGTCATCGCGCAGCATCTGCGTCTCCTCTTGCGGCCGCCAATCGCAGCGCCGGACCTCGGTTGGCCTCGATCTAAGCGTTTTGAGAGGTATGCACAACCGCACCCGCTCATTGTCGGGAGCCGCCCGGAGCTATTGTCCGAACTACTGCCCAAACCTATTGCCGATGGCTGGAGCTGAAATCCTCGGCGCCTCCGGACGGTGGTCCGGGCGTGGTGGCTTCGTTGGCGCGCGGCAGAACCATCAGCGCCGATACGGTGGCCGGAATACCGGCCTGCCCCCACAACCGGGGCTGAACCTCGAAATCGAAGCGGACATGCTGCGGCTCGAGCGCTGCGACACGGTCCATCCACGCCACGCAAACGCTGTCCGTCGCGAAGCACATCGCGGCCCAGCCCCTCTGCAACGTCGTCGGGCGCGGCATGCCCCAGGTGTACTGGAACTGGAACGGGCGACCGTAGAGCGGATGGTCAGGGCTGTAGAAAGCCGTCGCGAATGCCAACCCGTCATCGCCACTGATCCGTGGCATAGGCCGGTCCGTCATCTGGTGCCAGCGATTGGTCAGCTCTTGAGCGGCCAACCGATAGTAAGTCCGCTCATTGGGGTTGATGCTGTTGCGATAGATGGCATGAATTGGCGCCGCTACCACGGTTGCAATGACAGCAATGCCAGCGACGAAGACCACCATGTTGACCACATACAGGCGCTCGAGCGTGAAGCGGGCGCCGCAGACGATCAAGATGGCTGGCAGGAACAGACCCTGCAACGCCCATAGCGAGGGCATATCGGTGCCGACAGCGACAGTGGTCGCAACCGGCAGCAACACAGTTGCGATGAATACCCAGAACAGCAGCAGCAATCCCGGACTCATCGCACGGAAATCGGCCCGAAAGTATTTCAGGCGCAGCTCGGCCGACAAAACCCAGACGATGGCCGGCAGCGCCATCGTCGCCGCGAGACCGAGCACGAACATGCCCGCCTCCTGCAACGACTGAGCGAAGCCGAGTCCACCGTGAACATCCAGGGCATAGGCGAATGGCGCGGCGCCCGTGGTGGCAAGCCAATGAATATGCGGTCCCAGGGCAACGATCCCGGTCAGAGCCGAGACCCACGGTGCCCAGGACCTGAAATAGATCGCCCGCTGCGGATGTACGACCGCTGCCAGCACAAAGCTGCCGACCAGAAAGATTGAATAATACTTCCCGAGCATCGCCAGCGCGGATAGGAAGCCGGCGGCAGCAGCCCAGCCGATAGCGCGCGTTTCAAAGGAGCGCAGGAAGCAATAGGTCGCCAATGGCCAGATCGCGAGCAGCACGGTGTTGGCGTTGAAGCGCTGGGCATGGAATTGATAGGCCGGCAGCAACATCAGCAGCAGCAATACGACGGCCCGCGAATCGCCCCGCACGAAGCGCCGCGCAATCAGATCGACGGCCCAGAGCGCCACCGCCGCATTGGTCATCGACAGCAACTGGAACGACCAGTCGGTGAGCGGGAAAACCAGCGTCCACAGCCACGCGACCCAGCCCATCAGCGGCGGATGTTTGGGATAGCCCCATGCGAATTCGCGGCCGAGGCTCCAGGTTTCCAGCGCATCTGCATGCAGGTCGCCGCTCTGATAGGCGATGACGAGAAACAGCAGCCAGATCGACGCAAAGCCAACGATCAGCACAGGGATCGTCCAGCCCTTCTCGATCCCATCAAGCCAGATCAGAAAAGGCCTGCGCCATCGCGCTGGCGCAACGGCCGAGCGCGCAGCCATCCTGGCGAAATAATCCAACTGCACTGAAATATCCGGAAATACGGCGAAGCTGTAGATTGCTAGCGGCGAAAGTTACCTCCGGCAAGCGCTGGGATCTATAATTGTTTGATTCTACGTCTCATTCTGCAAGTTACGCGGTATCGGTGTGTCGAATTCGCCGGACAACCGACATGCCACAGCACGGCCTGGTTGAGATATTTTTCCTCCACCTCGGGCCATCCGGCCCCTCCGGCGGGGCTACGCCCCCCCGCCCCAAACGCGCCCGACCGCACTTGACGTGTGAATCCGGCGGTTCCGGCTTTGACGGCGGCAGACGCCGGGACTATGTAGTCCCCTCATGACCCCCTCAGAAACATCCCCAGCCTGGCCGGACCACAAACCGACCGCGCTCCTCGTGCTCGCCGATGGCACCGTGCTGGAAGGCTTCGGCCTCGGTGCGGAAGGCCAGGCCGTGGGCGAAGTCTGCTTCAACACGGCGATGACCGGCTATGAGGAGATCCTCACCGATCCCTCCTATGCCGGACAGCTCATCACCTTCACCTTCCCGCATATCGGCAATGTCGGCACCAACGACGAGGATATCGAGACGGTGAACATGGCGGCGACGCCAGGCGCCCGCGGCGTGATCCTGCGCTCGGCGATCACCGACCCGTCGAATTACCGCTCATCGCGCCATCTTGACGCCTGGCTGAAGGCGCGCGGCATCATCGGCATTTCCGGCATCGACACCCGCGCCCTGACCGCACTGATCCGCAACAAGGGCATGCCCAATGCGGTGATTGCCCATGCCAGGGACGGCAAGTTCGACCTGCACGGCCTCAAGGAAGAAGCGCGCGAATGGCCCGGCCTCGAAGGCATGGACCTGGTGCCGATGGTGACATCCGCCCAGCGCTTCACCTGGGACGAAACTCCCTGGGAATGGGAAAAAGGCTTCGGCCGCCAGACCGACCCTGAATTCAACGTCGTCGCCATCGATTACGGCATCAAACGCAACATCCTGCGCCTGCTGGCAGGCGAAGGCTGCAAGGTCACGGTGGTTCCGGCCACGACCTCGGCAGAAGAGATCATGGCGCTGAAGCCGGACGGCGTGTTCCTGTCGAATGGCCCGGGCGATCCCGCCGAAACCGGCAAATATGCCGTGCCTGTCATCAAGCAGGTGATCGATTCCGGCGTGCCCACATTCGGTATCTGCCTCGGTCACCAGATGCTCGGCCTCGCGGTCGGCGCCAGGACCAAGAAGATGCATCAGGGCCATCACGGCGCCAATCATCCGGTCAAGGACGAGACCACCGGCAAGGTGGAAATCACTTCGATGAACCACGGCTTTGCGGTGGACGAAGCGACGCTGCCCAAGGGCACAACGCAGACCCACATCTCGCTATTCGACGGATCCAATTGCGGCATCCAGCTCGACGGCAAGCCGGCGTTCTCGGTTCAGTACCACCCGGAGGCCTCCCCCGGCCCGCGCGACTCGCACTACTTGTTCAAGCGGTTCGCGGATCTGATGCGGGCGAAGAAGGCGTCGTAAGCGCTTCGATCCGACAAACGCAGTCTTATCGGTCATCATGGCCCTCGCGTCTGCAATCGACGGATCGCTGAAACGCAGGGCGTCACGCACGTGATCGACTCACGCACGTGGCCTGCGCAACGGTCAATATCGGGCCACCTCCACAGCCTTTCGTAAAGCCGTGCGGAATTCCGAGCAATCGGCCGTACGCCGCTCGACGCACTGCGGTCGGGTTGGTAAGCCGTCTCCGTAAGGAGACCTGAGTCGAGACATGACCGTTGCGATCGAGATGGGGCAGACGACGTCAGGCGCCCCGGCGGCTCTGGACCTTGAGGAACTGCTGGCGACGCGCCTGCTCGTGCAGGGCAATTCGGGTTCCGGAAAATCGCATCTGCTGCGCCGGCTGCTCGAACAGAGCGCCCCCTGGGTGCAGCAGACCATCATCGATCCCGAAGGCGATTTCGTCTCTCTGGCCGAGCGATTTGGTCATCTGGTGATCGATGCAGAGGCGCACACCGAACGCGGGTTGCAGGTCGCCGGCGAGCGCGCGCGCATGCACCGCGTCTCCACGGTGCTCAATCTCGAAGGGCTGGATGCCGAGAATCAGATGCGCCGCGCCGCCGCCTTTCTCGGTGGACTGTTCGACGCGCCCCGCGACCATTGGTATCCGATGCTCGTGGTGGTGGACGAGGCGCAGCTGTTCGCCCCGGCCGTCGCGGGCGAGGTGTCGGACGAAGCGCGCAAGCTCTCGCTCGGCGCCATGACCAACCTGATGTGCCGCGGCCGCAAACGCGGGCTTGCCGGCGTTATCGCCACGCAACGACTGGCGAAGCTCGCCAAGAATGTCGCGGCCGAAGCATCGAATTTCCTGATGGGCCGCACCTTCCTCGATATCGACATGGCGCGCGCCGCGGATCTCCTCGGCATGGAGCGGCGACAGGCCGAATCCTTCCGCGACCTCGAGCGCGGGCAATTCATGGCGCTCGGCCCCGCCCTCTCCCGCCGACCGCTGGGACTGCGCATCGGCACAACCGAGACCAGCCCGCGCAATGCGACGCCGCGCCTGATGCCGCTGCCTGAAGCGACGCTCGACGACGTGCGCGCGACGATTCTCGCAGCGCCGCCGCCGGAGCCCGTCCGGGCGCAGCGCCGCGCGCCGTCATCGCCGGATCTGCTTGGTCAGCTCATGGCGGCAAAGTCCGCCGCGCTGGAGGTTCGGCCCGATGTACCGGAGACGCCGATCGCCGAGGAACTGGCCGCGCGGCGCGAGCGCGTCGACCGCGTGTTGCAAGCCTTGATGGCAGAACCCGATGCAGGATTTCGGGTCGTCGGCGTGCTCTATCAGGAATTCGTGGTCCGCTGCCGGATCGAGGGGCTCGGTGCCGCCGTGCCGGACCTCGATGACTTCCGTCGCATGCTGACGCGGGCTCGCGCCGGCCTCGGCTCCGAGATGGCAGATGATGACGGCTGGCAGGACGTCTCCGTCCGCGCCTCGATCCTGCCCGACGACATGCAAGGCGTCTTCATGATGATCGCCCGCGCCGCCAAGGAAGGATGGCCATGCCCGAGCGACGCAGCGATTGCCCGCGCCTATGGCTCGCACTCCCTGCGCCGTGCGCGCCGCCTGCTCAGCTACATCGAGGAGCAAGGTCTCATCGTGTGCCAGCTCGACGGCGCCGGTCGGCGCATCGTGACGCTCGTTGAGTTAGCCTGGGCGACGGCACCCGGCGATCCCAATGCCGAGGAAGTGCCCGCGGAGCAGGCCTGACGCCGCTTCAGTCCGCCGAGAAGCCGAACGGAACGTTCAGCGTCCTGAAATCATCCGGCAACAACTCGCGCCCGATCGGAAGCGCCGAGCGCGCAGCGCAGCGTGGACGGTGGCAGACGCGACACGCGACGCCGATTGGCGTCGGCGCATCCGCGCGCGGCGCCGACGCATCGCGGGTGTAGATCAACTGCCCCGCATGCTCCGCAGCGCAACCGATGGCAATCGCGCGCTCCACGCGCTGTGCGCCGTAGGCACCTCCGCCGGCCGTGACCGTGCGGGCGATGGAGAAAAAACGCTGGCCATCCGGCAATTCCAGCCACTGTGTCACGATCTGGCGCGGCGTTTTGAAAACGTCATGCACCGACCACAGCGGGCACGCACCGCCGTGCTTGGCGAATGGAAAGCCCGCGCCATCGAGCAGTTTTGAAATATTGCCGGCGGGATCGACGCGGATCAGGAAGAACGGGACTTTCTCCGCACCCGGCCGCTGCAAGGTGGTGATGCGATGCGCGGTCTGCTCGAAGCTGGCGCCGAATTGGCGTGCCAGCGCTTCGAGATCATAGCGACGCGTTTCGGCGGCGCGCGCGAAAGCGGCATAGGGCATGATCAGCGCCGCGGCGGCATAGCCCGCGAGTGCACGGCGCGCCAAAAGTTCGGCACTCTTGGTGGTGAACTGGCCGTCTTCCAGCGCTGTGCCGATCTCGTTTTCCATTTCGAGATAGACGAGTTGCTGGGCGAGCTGGAAGTTGAGACTGGCGGTGTCGAGCGAGTCCTCGAGCAGCAATTGCTTGCGATGCAGATCCAGTCGTCGCACCGAGCCGAGCATGACGTCCGGCGGCAGATAGCGCACTTGCAGCTTGTGCCGGGTCTTGAGACGCTCGACGAAACCGCCCGGACCGGCCGTTGCCTGCGCGAGGCGTTCGGCTGCGTCATCGAGACCCGCGAAATTGTTGCGGCGCGCCGCCAGAAATCGCCTGACCTCGGCCACGGGATCATTGGCATCATAGCCTTCGCCAGCCGCTTGCGATGCACTGCCCGCGAGCGCCGGCGCGCGCCGGTCCGCCAGCGCAAGCTGTTCCTCGCGATAGGCCGTGTAGAGCCGCAGGAAGGCTTCGGCCATGCCGGGATAGCTGACCGCGAGATCGCTGATTTCGAGCGCAGGGATATCGATGTCCGAAAACATCGGCTCCTTCAGGATCGACTGCATCCGCGCCGTATTGTCGGCGCCGCCGTCGCCGGCGAGATCGGCCAGATCGATCGTATAGGTGCGGGCCAGCCGCAGCAGCATGTCGGCCGTCATCGGCCGCTGGTTGCGCTCCAGCAGCGCGACATAGGGTGCGGATATTTCGAGATCTGCCGCCATATCGGCCTGAGTCAGGCCTAAATCGCGTCGAAGCCGCCGCAATCGGGGACCCATGAAGACAGAACGGCCAGCCGAGGTAGCCATCGGCGCCCTCCCATATCTTGTAATTACCTTACAGCATTACACGCATAATTTGTAAAGTATGACAAGTTATCTGCGTTCCGTCTAGCGGCTGGCGATCCCGCCCTTACAACCAGGGACAGGTTTTTCGTCAGCCAAAGGGATCGAGACAATGAACTTCCAGCCACGCGGGATCAGCAACCAGACCATCCTCGGCACGGGCTCCTATCAGAGCGAAATCGAGGCGGCGTCGGCGCTGCTCAAGACCAAGGACACCTGGAACGGCGTCACCGCCGAAGCCGTCGCGCGCATGCGCCTGCAGAACCGCTTCAAGACCGGCCTCGACGTCGCGCGCTACACCGCGTCGCTGATGCGCGCCGACATGGCGGCCTATGATGCGGACACCACCAAGTATACCCAGTCGCTCGGTTGCTGGCATGGCTTCATCGCGCAGCAGAAGCTGATCTCGGTCAAGAAGCACTTCGGCACCACCGACCGCACCTACCTGTATCTGTCAGGCTGGATGATCGCAGCACTGCGCTCCGAATTCGGCCCGCTGCCGGATCAGTCGATGCACGAGAAGACTTCGGTGCCTGCTCTGATTGAGGAGCTCTACACCTTCCTGCGTCAGGCCGACTCGCGCGAGCTCAACGACATCTTCCGCAGCCTCGACGCAGCCCGCAAGGCTGGCGACAAGGCAAAGGAAGAAGAACTGATCAACAAGATCGACAACTTCCAGACCCACGTCGTTCCGGTCATCGCCGATATCGACGCCGGCTTCGGCAATGCGGAAGCAACTTATCTTCTGGCCAAGAAGATGATCGAGGCCGGCGCCTGCGCGCTGCAGATTGAAAACCAGGTCTCGGACGAGAAGCAGTGCGGCCATCAGGACGGCAAGGTGACCGTGCCGCACGAAGTCTTCCTCGCGAAGATTCGCGCCTGCCGCCACGCCTTCCTCGAAATGGGCGTCGAAGACGGCATCATCGTCACCCGCACGGACTCGCTCGGTGCCGGTCTGACGCAGCAGATCGCTGTCAGCCACAAGCCGGGCGACCTCGGCGACCAGTACAACAGCTTCCTGGATTGCGAAGAAGTGACGCCCGAGAACGCCAAAAATGGCGACGTCATCATCAACCGGGACGGCAAGATGCTGCGGCCGAAGCGGCTGCCCAGCAACCTCTATCAGTTCCGCGCCGGCACCGGCGAAGACCGCTGCGTGCTCGACAGCATCACCTCGCTGCAGAACGGCGCCGATCTCCTGTGGATCGAGACCGAGAAGCCGCACATCGAGCAGATCGCCAAGATGATCGACCGCGTGCGTGAAGTGATCCCGAACGCCAAGCTCGCCTACAACAACTCGCCGTCGTTCAACTGGACCCTCAACTTCCGTTGGCAGGTGTACGACGCGATGAAGGAAGCCGGCAAGGATGTCAGCAAGTACAACCGCGCCGAGCTGATGAAGGCGGAGTATGACACCACCCCGCTGGCGATCGAAGCCGACGAGCGCATCCGCACCTTCCAGGCGGATTCAGCCAAGCGCGCCGGCATCTTCCATCACCTGATCACGCTGCCGACCTATCACACGGCTGCGCTGTCGACCGACAACCTCGCCAAGGAGTATTTCGGCGAACAGGGCATGCTGGGTTACGTCAAGAACGTCCAGCGCGCCGAAATCCGCCAGAGCATCGCCTGCGTCCGCCATCAGAACATGGCTGGTTCGGACATCGGCGACGATCACAAGGAATACTTCGCCGGCGAGGCAGCCCTGAAGGCGGGCGGCGCGCACAATACGATGAACCAGTTCGGCTAATCTCCACGGTTCAGCCCATCGCAAAATCAGCCTGGGGTCTTGTCAGACCTCAGGCTGATTTCGTTGTTGGTTCAAATGCCACCCCGACCTCGGGCGCACCCGTCACTGGACGGCAGCGACAGGAATACTGGTGGTCCGGATCATGCCCGTCGTGCTCGGCAGCATCTTCCTGGCGCTGTTCGCATCGGCCGATCCCATGATCGAGCAATAGCTATCGAGATCGACCAGGGTAGCTAGCCCCCCCTTACGTCCGAGTGGGCGAACTCACCGAAGCGCGACTCACCAAACGCCCCTTCTGCGATTGCTGACCCAGCGATACATGCCTTCGATGTTCGGGACCCGCATGAATGCATATCCGAACCAGGCCTTGTATTCGTCTTTGAAGGTCACGTGGCGCCAGACCTGGTCCCAGCTTTCGCCCTTGCGGATAAGTGCGAGCACTTGGTCATGCAGGCTTGTCATGTATTCCCGCAGCGCCCGTTGGTCGTCCTTGTTCGAAAGTTCATAATGCCCGACGTCGATATATTGCACGTCCTGCTTCAGCACCCAGTCCAGAGACTCGATCCACCCATCATAGTAAAAATCGAGAAAATCCATGTACGGAAGCGTCTTGGCCTCGCAGATATCCGTGCACTGGAGCGCCTTTTCCTTCGGGAAGTACACCAGCGTCATGCTGTTCGAATGGCTCGGTGCGACGTGGTGAAGTTCCACCGTTTCACCACCAAGCGTGATGGTCATTTTGCGATCGAACACCTTGTCCGGCACGGCAACGGGAAGCCGCTCCCCGACAATCGCCTCGAGTGCGTTTCGCTGGGCCACGACGATGGCACCGTCTTGCTGCAACACCTGGGAGCCTGCGATATGGTCGAAGTGGGCGTGCGTATAGACGACGTATTTGATGCCGACACCGAAGCGGCTCTTGATCTCGTCGCGCAGCCAGGTCGCCGTGCAGGTCAGCGCCGGATCAATCACCAGCGCGCCCTCATTGGTGATAAGAACGAGGCCGCTGTGAAGCGCAGGCAGCGCTGTGTTGGTGTGCCGGTAAACGTTGCCACTGACCTGAGTGAGGGTTCGTGGCGTGCTGGAACAGGCTGCGGCCGTGGGATCGGGCAGAATCTCCCGGTTGGCATATTGCGCGCGCGGGACGGCCTCTCCGGTATCGCTTGCCGCGAATGCGGTGAGCGGGGTGAGCGCGGCGGCGCTCACTAACGCCGCCGCCAGAGCGGATATCAACTTTACCATTACTGCTTCTCCTTTATTGCGAATCTAGATGCTGAATCCCGGGACAGCCGATCGCTCACGGCGGGAGGCCGTGGTTTCTCTTCCGGTCCAAGGAACGATTGCATTCACGCGCTGTTCGGCTAGCCTCGACGCGAAGCGGAAGCCGAACGCGAAAGAGCGACACTGGCGCGATCGATTGCGCCGATGTTTTTGGCGCCGGCGAATACCATCGCGCCCTTCAGTTCGTCGCCAAGAAAATCAATGACGCTCTTGACCCCTGCGGAGCCGCCCAGTCCGAGGCCATAGAGGACCGGACGTCCGATGGCGACAGCGGTCGCTCCGAGCGCGAGCGCGCGAAATATTTCGACGCCTCTTCGGATGCCGCTATCGAAAATGATTGGTGTCTGTCCGCCCAGCGCGTCTGCTATTGCGGGTAGCGCCGTCACGCTCGCCGGGAGTCCGTCGAGCTGGCGAGCACCGTGGTTCGAGACCTGAATGGCGACCGCGCCCGCTTTGACGGCCTGGACCGCATCGTCAGGCCGCAAGATGCCTTTGACCACCACGGGCAAGCCCGAGACGTCCCGGCAGAAGGCGATGTCGTCCCAGGTGACATTTTTCTTCTGGTTGTAGAAATTGCCTGTGCCGCCGAAGCGGGGATCATGATTGCCGAAGGTGAGGCTGTCCGGGAACCGTCCGCCTATCCGGGCGACGCGCTCGCTGCGCCCGGGGCCGGTGGCATCCACGGTCAAGACAATTGCGGTGAAGCCTGCTTGCCGCGCCCGCTGCAGCAGGGACCGCGTCACCCCGACGTCGCGGTTGAAATAGATCTGAAACCACTTCGGTCCCGACGTCGCTCGCGCGATCTCCTCCATCGTTCGGTTTGAGGCGCCCGAGCATTGGTAGAGGGTGCCGGCCGCACCTGCCCCGGCTGCCGTGGCCACCTCGCCTTGCTCGTGAACAACCCCGTGCACCCCCATCGGCGCGACGATAATGGGAAACGGCAGATCGAGATCAAGGAGCCTGGTCTTGAGATCGACCGACTTTGCGTCCACGCCGGACAGCATCCGGGGCATGATCGGAAAGTCTTCAAAGGCGCGGCGGTTTTCCCGGAGCGTCCATTCGTCGCCTGCGCCTCCCGATACGAATGCATAGGCGAATTCGGTCAATTTCCCCTGCGCCTGCTGCTCCAGCAAATCGAGGTTGATGATCGAAACCGGATGATCTTCAGTACTGGCGCGATAAGGCGGCGAGGCCGCAGCTGGCTTGGAAGATGTTGCAGCATTTTGGGCCAAGGCGGAGCGCGGATGCATAGTAAGCGCCGCAGCGCCAAGTCCAACCGTCGTTTCGAAAAGGCGACGTCTCGAAAGGCTCATTGTCTTTGCTCCAGCAGAAAGATCGGCGTGTTCGTTCATTTTCTTGTCATCGATACGCCAGACCGTTGCCTCGACACCTACGTCGAAGATACTTTGCGCGGAAGGCACATAAGTTAAATCGTAACGATCAACATCATCGATATGCCAGCGGCGCCCCCTACGTTCGAGCAATTGAAGGTCTTCATCACGGTTGTCGAGGAAGGCGGATTCTCTGCTGCAGCCCGGCGACTAAATCGTCGTCAATCCGTCATCAGCTACACAATTTCAAATCTCGAAGATCAACTTGGTGGCGTTCCGCTGTTCGATCGCACCACGCGTCGTCCAACACTCACGGATGCCGGACGGGCAGTTCTGGCGAACGCTCGCACGATAGCCGCGGGAATGGACCAGCTATGCGCTCGCATAAACGGCCTGCAGTCCGGACTCGAGGCGGAAATTGCCCTTGTAGTTGACGTCATGATGCCAATGCAGCTGCTGGTCGGGTCTCTCGCCGACTTTCACGCGAACTTCCCCGCAGTCGGCTTGCGGCTCCATGTCGAAACGCTGGGGGGCGTTGCCACACGCGTCCTCGACGGCACGTGCACGATCGGGATCAGCGGGCCGTTGTTCTACGCGGTCGACGGACTGGAACAGTGCTGCATAGGATCCACGTCGCTCATCCCGGTTGCAGCGCCATCGCATCCACTGGCGCAAAGTGTCGACGCCATTCCCAGCACGATGGCTCGCAAGCATACCCAACTGGTCCTGGCCGATCGCTCTCGCCTGTCGGAAGGGCGCGACTTCGCTGTTCTTGCCGCCGACACCTGGCGTGTTTCCGATCTGAGCGTCAAGCATGCCTTGCTCCTCGCCGGAGTCGGATGGGGCAACATGCCTGCGGCTGCGGTGGATGACGACATTCGGGCGGGGCGGCTGGTCCCGCTGCCGTTGGCCGAGTGGCGCAAGCGACCATATCCCCTGTATGCGGTTCACCGTGCCCAGAAGGTGCCCGGCCCTGCTGCATGCTGGCTGATAAAGCGCATTTCCCAAGAGGCCGCATTGATCCAGTCGTAGTCGGCCACCGTAGTCCCGCACCATGCTCCCGACGAATCTGTTGAGCGCGACGCCGGGCAGCGCCGTTACCTAGTTGCATTGTTCTGCGCCGCGCGTACCCGCCACGCGGCGACGACCAGCGGTCGGCTACGATCGGAGGCAATTTGATTCACTCTGGTCAGTAGACCGCGCCAGTATCCGGATCCACAATGATCTCGACGAGATGCGGACCGTCATGCCTGAGAGACGCGGCTAATGCGTTCGGCAAATCCTCCGCTCGAGTTACGCGCGTCCCCTCACCGCCGAATGCCGCGGCGAGAGTGGTGAAATCTATTCCCGGTACATCGATGCCGGGCGGATACTTGCTCTGCATGATCTTGCTGAAAGCACGCATGGCGCCATAGCCCCGATTGTTAAGAACAACGACCGTGAGCGGCAGCGCTTGCTGGACGGCGGTCCATAAGGCTTGCACCGAGTACATGGCGGAGCCATCACCGATCAGGCAGATCACGCGGCGACCCTTGGCGAGCGCTATGCCCACGGCAGCAGGCAAGCCGTAACCGAGCCCGCCGCTCGCCATAGTATAGAAGCCACCACTCTGTCGTATCGGCAGAAATCGCTGCATGGCCGGGCGATGCGACGGCGCCTCTTCGACAATGACGGTTTCAGCCGGGACGACTTGCGACAGGGACTGCATCACGAACTCGATCGGGATCGGATCGCGAGCCGCGACCGCGGGTGGTGCCGGTCTCACAGGAGTGCGCGAGCGCGAGCTCGGGAGGAGCAGATCAAGCAACGCCGAAAGGGACAACTTCATCGTGCCGAGAATGCTCGTCGCACTCGGCGCCCGGGCCGCCGCGGAAGCATCGTCCACGATCTGATAGATCGGTACATCCGAGCGAAACACATTGGCGTCGCCAGGCACATGAAAGGTGAACACCGGTGCGCCCAGGACGACGATGAGGTCGTAGGCTTCGAGAATCTGCGATAATTTCTCAGGGATCGCGGGCAGAAAGCCCGCAAAGAGCGGATGGTCTTCCGGGAAGTTGGCGCGACTCGCCGTCGGCGCTTCCCAGACCGGAGCGTTGACCCGCTCGGCCAAAGCCACAGCGAGTTCGAACGCGCTGTCACGATCGATGGCGGGTCCCACGACGAACACCGGCCGTTCGCTCCCGTTGATGGCCGCGGCTAGTTCAGCAAGGAGAGCCGGGTCTGGTGCAAAAGCCCGAGCAACCTTGCGGGGCGCCACCGGAAACGTCGGGCAAGACCAGTCGTCGGCGGGAATCGACACGAAGGTTGGCCCGCACGGCTTTTGCATCGCCATGTAATAGGCTTCGGCAATTGCCGCAGGCACGTCCTCGGCCCTGGCCGGCTCACAACTCCATTTGACGTAGGGGCGCGGGAACTCCGTGGCGCGGTCGGCACCGAGATAGGGATCAAGGTTCAGCAGGCTGCGCGCCTGCTGACCGGCCGTGATGACCAAGGGCGTCTGATTGCGATAGGCCGTGAAGATGTTGCCGAGTGCGTTGCCGACACCCGCCGCCGAATGAAGATTGACGAAAGCGGCGCGTCCGGTTGCCTGGGCATAGCCATCCGCCATTCCGACGACCGACGCTTCCTGCAGCGCCAAAATATAGCGGAAGTCATCAGGCCAGTCATGAAGGAAGGCGAGCTCCGTCGATCCGGGGTTTCCGAAGACGGTCGTCATATCAAGCGCACGCAATAGATCGATGGTGGCCTGCCTGACGGTGACCGACGCAGGCTTTCTGTTGTTCTGGTGCATGTTCATTTCACCGATAACCAGGGGTTACAGCAAGTTCGGGCAGGTCCTTCCGGCGGCCGTAGGGTCTGGCGAAATGCACCAGGATTGCCCCAACGATGGCCGGGAGAACCGGTAGCAGCAGGATGTCTTTCGCCTCCCAGCCCCAGCCAAGAGGAATAGCCACGATCGCGGGACTCGCGATGGCGCCGATTCGACCGACTGTGAGAGCCCAGCCGACCGCAATGGAGCGGACAGTCGTCGGATAATTATTGGCGATCAGCACCACGATGGCTGATTGCCCGGCGATCCAAGCGCCGCCCGCGAGGAAAATCGCCGACATGAGAATTGCGACGTTACCCCCAGCGTGTGTCGCGAGGAACAAGGACGCCGCCCCGAGCAGAAATGTTGCGCTCACAATCCGTCGAGCACCAAAGCCATCGCAGAGCCGTCCAATGAAAAGACCAAAAAGAATACCGCCGATGTTGAGTACCGCCGATCCCAGAACCGCCGTTTGCATGGACAAACCGCTACGTGCCAGCAGACTGGGAATCCAGTTGACGAGGAAATAGAAGCCCATCAGCAGAATGATCTCGGAGATCCAGAACAGCACCGTCATGACGGCGCGGCCGTCACGAAAGACACCGACGATCGAGGTTTTGACAGTCTCGTCAGGACCCGCGATCAGCACGCTGTCACGCTCGATCACATGCTCCGGGGCAACCTTCGACAAGATCGCACGAGCACGACCCTGATCGCCCTTTTTGCGCAAGAGGAATGCGAGCGACTCCGGCATTGCGAACGCGGCAACGGCCGCGACGCAAAGAGCGCTGGCTCCGCCGAGCCAATAGACGCTCTGCCAACCGAAATTGGGAATGAGGTAAGACGCCAGCAGCCCACCAAGGAAGCCGCCGCCGGGTATCCCGATAAACGCCCAGTTGCCAAACGTCGCGCGACGATGTTTGGGCGCGTATTCGCTCACGAGCGAAGCCATCACCGTCGGAAGACCGCCCAGGCCAAGGCCGGCCACGAACCGAAGCACCAGCAGTTGCGTGACTGTTTCCGCCATCGGCGTGATTAGTGTCACGCATCCGAAAAGAGCCGTTGCCCACACGAAAACGAACCGTCGCCCCAGCCGATCGGCGATTTCACCGAACATGAGCGACCCGAACATCATGCCCGCAAGTCCGCTGCTGAATGCTGGCGCGAAGGAGACGATGGATATGCCCCAATCCGCAGCTATCGCGGGCGCAGTGAAAGCAAGCGCCTGATTGTCGAAGCCGTCGACTAAGGCGACGAGAATATTGATCGCAAGTACTTGGATGTGGATCAATCGTATCGCGGCTTGATCGATGACCGGATTAATATCGACCGTACGTGTCATTGACGAGTCCTCCCAATCTTTCTTTTTTAAATCCTCGCCTCGATCGCATTCATGCTTTTGGACTGTAGTGATCCGAAAGCATGAACGTGAACGAGTCCAAAGCGTGAGAGCATGATGCCGTCTGGAAAACGGCATCCGCTTTTTCGGCGCCGTACTAGCTCTGTTCGGAAATTCGGCCGGAGACGTTCTGAGTGATGTGCTTTGATTCGAGGAATAGTTCGAGCGCAGCGACGCCATTCAAGCGGCCGACGCCGCTTTGCTTGAATCCGCCTTCCTCGAACTCGTCGAGAACCGAAGCCCATTCATTGATCCAGACGGTGCCCGCATCGATTTCGGAAGCGACCCGCAGTGGTCGGTCCGCGTCGCGCGACCAAACGCTGGCAGCGAGGCCATACTCGGTGGCATTCGCCAGCTGAATTGCCTCGGCTTCGGTATCGAATACCTGCATCACCAGTACCGGCCCGAACACTTCCTGCGCGACGATCGGCATGTCCCCGCTGACTTCCAGGAGCGTCGGCCGGTAGAACGCACCGCCGGCGAGAGGTCCATCGCTCACGGGGCCGCCTCGCACGATACTCCGTGCACCCGAGGCAATCGCATCCCTCACGATGTTGTCGACCCGCTCGACGTTCTGCTTGTCGATCATTGGCCCCATATCACTTGCAGGGTCGCTTCCCGGTCCTACGCGGACCCGTTCGAGCCGCGCAGAGATCCCGTCTCTGACCTTGTCGGCAATCCCGCGCTGAACGAGCAGACGGCTCCCCGTCATGCAAAATTGCCCCGCGAACACGGTGACTGCTTTCTCGAGAACAGGTAGCAATGCGTTCACGTCGGCATCGTCGAAGACGACGATGGGCGTCTTTCCGCCCAGCTCATTCCCGACGGCCTTGAGCTGCTTTGCGGCCGCGGCGCTGATCATCCGCCCCGTTGCAGTGCTGCCCGTGAAGCTGATGACCGGCACATCGGGCGACTCGACGATCAGTCGCGCGCCCTCGCTACCGTGTTCCGTGAAGATGTTGACGACACCGGTCGGTAGTGACGGTGCCTGAGCAATCACCTCGGCGATCTTGGCGTTCACCTGAGCGGTTTGGGCCGGCATTTTGACGACGGCGGTCGCCCCCGCGGCTAAAGCCGGGGCGAGCGATCGCACGAGTAGGATGACGGGGGAGTTCCATGGCACGATCAGCCCAGCCACACCGGCTGGCTCGCGCAGGACGATCGAGAAACGACCCGGCCGAGCCTGAAGCGCCCTTCCTGCGTCGGTAAGCGCCAAAGCCGCGTAGTAGCGCAGCTTGGGCGCGACGAGCGACATCTCGAAATCTGCTTCGCCGCGGACCTTGCCGTTTTCGAGCGTGAGCAGACGACTCAATTCCTGAAAATGAGTCTCGAACAGATCTGCAAGTTCATTGAGGACGCGGGAGCGTAAGGCTCTGTCTTTCCTCCATGTCGTATCGATGAACGCGGTGCGCGCAGCGGCAATGGCCGCGCCGGCCTCGGCAACCCCACCGTCGGCATAGACGCCGATAACCTCACCGGTGGCGGGATTAATGCTTTGGCGATGGTGCGGAGAGTCGACCCATTCGGCACCGATCCAGTGGCGAGCAACTTCGTTATGTGTCATGCGATACCTCCCTTTGGCGAGCATTCTCGCTTCGTGTGTTGTGCGTCGATTGGCTTGGGGGCAGGGTCGCGCCGCCCCTACACCGTCAGTGCTGGATTCTGCTCCGGATGTGCTGCGGCGAAGGCGGGGACCTGTGAGGCCGCCTCGTCTATGGCCACGAGCGTCGGGCAGGATGAAAGATCACATTGGAATCGCCGCGCATTGTAGAGTTGCGGCACCAGACAGATGTCGGCGATCGTTGGTACCGTTCCGAAACAGAAGATATCTGTTGGATTGCGCGCCTCCGTCACCAGCCGCTCACAGGCAGCAAGGCCGGCCTCGACCCAATGCCTGTACCATTTGGTGATGTCCGGTTCATCCCGCGCGAATTCTTGACGGAGGTAGTTCAGAACACGTGGATTGTTGATGGGGTGAATGTCGCACGCAATGCTGAGTGCGAATGCACGCACACGCGCCCTTGCGAGTGGATCTTTCGGCAGAAGCGGGGGCTCGGAAGAAACTTCCTCGAGCCATTCCATGATCGCGAGCGATTGGGTCAGGGTCACGTCGGCAAAACGCAGCGCCGGAACGAGACCTTGCGGTGCCACAGCCATATACTGAGGCTGTTGTTGCTCACCGTTGCGCAAATTGATGTCAATGATCCGCTCTGGTCGCAGCCCCTTCAGAGCAAGCGCAATGCGAACACGATAGGACGCAGAGGAGTAAGGCCAGTTGTAGAGTGAGGCGTCACTCACATCGGCCGCGGACGGCGAACTCATATACGTGCACCGATCGTCACGTCGAGCGAGGTCAAACCGTCAATCGTCGCGAGCAGCCGATCTCCAGGCACAACCGGCCCGACACCGGCCGGCGTACCCGTCATGACGATATCACCAGGCCGGAGCGGATAGAGTTCGGACAGGAAATGCAGTATCTCCGGAACGGACCATATCATGTCGGAGAGGTCAGCCTCTTGCTTGACTTCACCGTTGACCGTGAGCCGGATGCTCCCGCGGTCGAGGTGCCCCACATCGGAGACCCGATGAAACGTTCCCAAGGGGGCCGATTGCTCGAAGTTCTTGCCTGTGTCCCACGGTCGGCCTTCGCCACGCGCCTTCAGCTGCAGGTCGCGACGGGTCATGTCCAAGCCTACGGCATAGGCGCGCACGCAATCCAACGCCTTGTTCGCCGGCACACGAAATGCGGGCTCGCCGATGAGCGCGACCAGTTCGACCTCGTAGTGAAAATTTTCGGTTGCCGCTGGATAGGCGATTTCACCTCCGCCGATAACCGCCGTCTCCGCCCATTTGGTGAAGAAGAACGGAGGATCCCGATCTGGATCCTTACCCATCTCCCGCGCATGCGCCTCGTAGTTGCGACCGACGCAAAAGATACGGCCCAACGCCACCCTTTCGCCGCCCTGAATTTCGACAAGAGGTGTCGGCCATACATTATCAAGACTGTAAGTCATTTATCAGCTCCGATTTGGAAGAGCGGCAGCGCCGAATGCTGCAGAGCACCGGTTGGCGACTGCGCGCAGCGTAAGCAGCTGGCGTTTGGGCTACGGGAAATTTGGCAGGCGAAGAACCTGGTCGGCACGTAGGCGCGCCTTCGCTGGCAGGGTCATTCCTTCCTCTCTTGCCAGAGGTCGAGCTTTTCCTGTGCACCCCTATCCGAATAGGCGAACAGGATGAGGTCGGTCGTCGCCTCGAAATGCACCGGTTGCCATGAGGGAGCTACGATCAAATCGCGGATAGCGAGGTCGTAGACGCTATCACCAACCGACATTTTGCCTTGCCCTTCGACGACAACCCAGACGGTTCCGTCCGTGGACCGAAGACGTCGTGTCGACATACCCGCAGGAACGCGTTGAACGAATGCGGAAATCGTCGGCAGCACGGGGCCAGCTGTGAACGGATTGATGAACTCCATCCGGCAACCGACATGCGGATCGGGCGCTGAATTCAATGCCGTGTCCTCTAGCGCCTCACGCCACTCTGCATAGGGATAGTGGAACAGGGGATGATTGCGGACATTGCGATCGGCAGTCGTCCCGCGGACCGGCCGCAGGTTTCGACCGTATCGACGCGAACTATCGCCCACGGGAATGAAAGCCGGCGCCCCTTCATGCGGGTCACGCTCGGCGAAGCCGGAATTGAAATGGAGCACCGTTGGAATATCGAGCCCGTCCAGCCAAACTGCCGGAGCATCGGTCTCGTTGCCGTGCTCGTGCCATCGCATGCTTGGCGTCAGAACGAGATCGAAGGGGCTCATGACCACCTTTTCGCCATCCACAGCGGTGTAGGCGCCAGAGCTTTCAAGGATGAAGCGAAGCGCGGACTGGCTGTGACGATGCACCGGCGCGATCTCGCCGGGCAGCACAAGCTGGAGTCCCGCATAAAGGGAGTTGGTTGCGCGCCGCCCCTCCGGCAGACCGGGGTTTTCCAGGATCAGCACGCGCCGTTCTGCCTGCTCGGCGCTAACAGCCTGGCCCGCTTCCAACAGCAGAGGCCTGAGACCATCGTACGACCAGTGGACAGCACGCTCTTGCGGTTGAGGCCGCTCGGTCACGAGCGTCGCCATCACATCCCACAATGGCGTCACCCCTGCCTCGGCGAGCCGCAGGCGGAAGTCGGAGTTTTTCGGAGCAAGTCCGCGGACTGGAGATGTCACGGTATATCCTCCCTTATAATTCACCAATGGATAATCTATTCTCCAATGGGACTTATATCGAGGGAAACCTTTTGTCCAGTGGTGAATTATCGCCCGCGGGCGACGATGCCGGCAGCCTCAGGTTTCAATTGATTGGAAGTCATGGGGCGATTCACTGATGGGCTTTTGCACCTGGCCAAATGCCCCGAACGCTAAGGGTATTAATTCCTACCTCGAATATCGGTCAGCCGTCGGAGCGCGCGCGTAGCCGGATGCGCGCCGCTGCGAGCCGACGGGCGACGAAGCAACACCAGCAGTGCTGCTCAAGAACTCAGCCGTACAAATTCACCGTCGGACTTACCCTCGAAGGTGGGATGCGGCTCAGGCAACCAGCAGCGGCAGCGCTGCTGAAGGTTGATCCTTGAATCGATCGCCCGGGAAGATGTGCAAATTCCCTAGGCGATCTAACTTCACCAAAGTACAACGCATCAGCTCCGCCGCATCTCAATTAACCAATGTGTATTCGTTGTCCGATAGTGAATGATTGAATTCCGATCAACGAGGCCAATCAATATCTCGCGGCAGCGCGGCGGCGGACAAATGGTGGTGTAACGCTAACATTGAGGACCATCGGCGCTATCCTGCAGTTCAGGGGGAGACCGCTCGACTGGCAGGACACGCAGTTACCTCATGGCGGTGTCATTTGGCACGATGCGAACCGCATTGGCGGATCAGGAGAATGAATTGTCAGACGATGAATTCGTTGGCGAGGACAACGAGTCCGAGAGCAGAGGCATTCAGTCGGTTGAGATCGCAGGACAGCTCATCGATGTGCTTTGCACCGCGCCGAAGGATACTGCACTGAAGCAACTAAGCGCTTTAGCAGGTATGCCCCCGAGCAAGGCCCATCGTTACATGGCGAGCCTCGTTCGGATCGGTATCGCGCGGCAGGATGACAACGGGCGATACAATTTGGGACCTTTGGCGCTGAGACTTGGTCTCGCAGCGATCGGGCAGTCGGACATCATCCAGGCGGCTGGCCGCGCCACCGAGAAACTCGCTCGTGAACTCGGCCTTTCCGTTCACTTGAACGTGTGGGGTGACTGGGGGCCCGTCGTCGTCCGTCTCGAGCAGGGGGCCTCGCCCGTCATCTCAACGGTGCGCCTAGGCTCGGTTCTGCCATTGACCCGATCGGCGACAGGTTTGGTATACCTCGCCTTCTCTAACTCAAGCATCACGGCGCCCGTTGTGGAGCGCGAATTGGCGGCACATGCTCTTCCCATCGATCGAGACGAGCTTGCGTCGCGGGTCGAAGCGACACGCGCGCAGGGATTTGCAGCGGTGGGCGGGTTATTGATACCGGGCCTCGCAGCCATTTGCGCGCCTGTGTTTGATTTTCAGAATGAATTGGCCTGCGCAATCACTGTAACAGGAGCGGACGTCACAATAACGGATCCTGCCGGACGGTTCGTCGAGCAGCTGTGCTCGAGCTGCGCAAGGATCTCTGCGGAATTTGGCAGCACTGCGCCTCATCGCTAGAATCGGCTCTTCCGTACTCATTCAAGACCTCTCGGAGCTTGACGCTGAGATTGACCGTCCGATCTGAGGCTTCCGCGCCCGCATCCGGACCTCATGAATCACGAATCCGAATGCATCCATCGCATAGCAATATCAGAATGGATCATCACGACTATATCATCGGCGCAAGGCGGTGCTTTCCGCATTCGCCGATGCCGAGAAAGCGCTGGTTGCTCTCAAGCAATTTACTCTACAGGAACAGCTGCAAACCGAGGCCGTGACCAATTCCCGGACGGTATTCGATGT
Source organism: Tardiphaga sp. (assembly GCF_041424195.1). NCBI lineage: Bacteria > Pseudomonadati > Pseudomonadota > Alphaproteobacteria > Hyphomicrobiales > Nitrobacteraceae > Tardiphaga > Tardiphaga sp. The sequence goes on from NZ_JBGMOE010000038.1 coordinate 27,971, forward strand.
CGTCGAAACTCAGTTGCGCGGCGGCACCGTCAATCTCATCACTGTTCTGCAGACGCAGCAAACGCTCTTTGCTGCCGGGAACACGCTGGTGCAGGCACGATTAACAAAGTTGCTCGTCGCGACAAGCCTGTTTCAGGCTCTCGGAGGCGGGTGGACCCCAGCCGCAATGATGATAGATGCCCGCACCGCTCGGCAGCCGCGCTTGCCTCAAAAGAGAGACAACGCGTCGGCGGCCAGGGGAAGAACTGTGAGGCAAATGAGAGGACGCCCCGTCGATCGAAAGAGAAAGCATGTCTGGTCTAACAAGGCACCCCCGCCTGATCTTGTCTTGGCGCGTTCGTCGTCAGAGACTGGTCAATCTCGTTCCATCTCAAATGAATTACGTCAGATCTTGTATAGGCGCGTCGCGGTGTCATGCAGGATACTCAATTGTTGGCTCTCGGTCAGTGGCTGAATAGCCTTTCTGAAAGTCCGATAGAGAGTCGTATAGTCCGTCCAGAGCTTTTCGATCGGAAAATTGCTGCCGTACAGACAGCGCTCTGCGCCAAAGATGGCAACGGCTTCCATTATGATCGGCGCAATCGTCTCAAAACGATAGGCATGGTCAAAAGTGCCCAGGCCCGAAAGCTTCACGCTGACGTTCTTGCACTCGGCCAAGGCCATCATGCCGGCACGCCAACGCTGCCGGCCTGTCACCGACGTATCTTCAAGCATCCCCGCATGCTCCAGCACAAATGTCGTCTCCGGATATGACCTCGCTAGATTGGCACCGTCCATCATCTGGCTGGTGAAAATCTGCAACTCGAACAGCAAATCCAGCTCTGCAAGCATGGACAACCCGCGGCGCCAATCGGCATCGTTCATCTGGTTCGCTCGCGGCGCGAAACAGTACTGCGGATTTTCGTGCCAGTGCAGTTGCTGCCTGATGCCGCGGACGGCCGGAAGCTTCTTCAACTGCCGCAGCAATTGTCCGACATCTGGCTCCGCAAGATCGGCATAGGCCACATTGGCGTGCGGCCATCCTGTGGCGTCCGACACGGACTGCACCCAGAGAGCCTCGTCGTAGCTCTGCCCCGCGGGCCAGTTGGTCTGAACATAGATGGATTTCACGACGTTGGAGTCGGCAGCATCGTTGCGAAACTCGTCAATCGAATAATCCCTGCAGATAGGCTCGTAAGGCCCGAAGATTCTTGCGACCTTGGGACCAGACAGCCAGCTGAGATCCTTCAATCGCCAGATGTGATGATGCCCATCGACTGTCGGGATTGCTTTCATTGGTCGCTCCAGATTGAAAAAGCCATTTTGGAATGAATGCAGTCGTCAACCGAAGTTCTGAGCTGATCAGACTGTCCAAGAAGCCGAGGGACCCCGCTTCCGCAGTTCTCGCTCGGTCGAAGTTGTCTCTCAGGTAATTTCCATGATGTCCGGTGGAGAACTCTGGCCGAATATTTCTGCGGCGATACGATTGGTCTCTATTGCGGCCGGAACTCCACAATACATGGCGATGAGCAAAAGCAGGTCCTGGATCTGTTCTCGGGAACATCCGTTCGCCAGAGCGCCTTTCGCATGAACACGGAATTCCGCAGGTTTGTTGCTCGCAGCCGTGATGGCCAGCATGATGAGGCTGCGGATTTCGTTTGAGAGACCCGTCCGCTCCCAGACGTCGCCGTAGACATAGGAGTTGATAATGTTCTGGAGCGGAGCGCCGAACTCTCCGGCCGCAGACATTCGCTCTTCAACATCGGCTTCCCCGAACAGCGCCTTACGCCGTTGCAGCCCCCGCGCGTACAATTCACTGACTTCCACGGCCCGCTCCTGTTTGTACGGTTATTTTAAACCAGATGACTAGCCTGAATCCTTATTTTTTAAGGAACGGCTTGCCTGTCGATCACATTTGTCCGTATAAAGTATTCTTAGGAATTCGAAAAGAGATTCCGGTACGCGGAGGAAGTCGAATGAAGATGCGGTCGCTCGTGCTCGCTTTCCTGATATTCGCCGGAGCGCCGGGCTCCGCAGCAAAGGCTGCCGGCGAAGACTATCCCACGAGGCAGATCAGGTTGATCGTTCCCTTCCCCGCCGGCGCGGGACCCGATCAGGTGGCGCGCATGCTGGGACAACATCTGCAGGATACCTGGGGCCAGAACGTCGTCATCGAAAACAGGACGGGGGCCCTGGGCAGCATCGGTGCACAGGAGGTCGCGCGCAGTGCACCGGATGGCTATACGCTGCTGATGGGTACGAATACGACGCAGGCAGCAAATGTCGCGATGTTGAAAAACCTTCCATACGATCCGATCAAGGACTTCACACCAATCATTCGGACGGTGACGACAGCAATGGTGCTTGTTGTAAGACCCGATTTTCCCGCGAAGGATCTTTCGCAGTTCATGGATTATGCACGCGCGCATCCAAACATGACGGCAGGATATGGCTCGGGCGCGTCACAAATATCGATCGCGCAGTTGCAAACCCGGGGGCGCATGTCAGTGGTCGCGGCTTCCTATAGAGGCGTCCCCCAAGCCATCACTGACGTTATGGGCGGCATCATCGATCTGGCGTTTGCGGACTTCTCACTGGCCATCCCCCAGATGCAGGGCGGCACGCTGCGGGGGATTGGCGTCACTTCGCCAGGGCCCAACGAGCTCACGCCGGGCCTTCCGCCGCTCGCCGAGGCGATGCCCGGTTTCGAGGCCACGATCTGGTACGGATTGCTCGCTCCGGCAGGTACGCCGACCGCAATCGTTGAAAAGATCCATGCAGAAAGCGTGAGGTTCCTGTCGATGCCCACCACGCGCGCGAAGCTCGAAAGAGTCGCCGTGACCGTTTCCACCATGCCACCATCCGAATTCGGAGCTTTCATCGCCAGCGAAATCACGCGGTGGACAGCAGATGCCCGGGCAGCAGGCATTGAACCCAAGTAATCAGGCACCTCTCTGAGATGATACCCATTGGAGTAATCGGACTTGGCCTAATGGGCTCAGCCATGGCCGAACGGCTCGTGCAGGCTGGTTACGGCGTGATCGGCTACGATTGCGATCCGACCCGCGGCAACGCCCTGCAGGAGACCGGCGTGTCGGTAGCAGCTTCTGCACACGAGGTTGTGGGCCGGTGTCGCACGCTCCTCCTCGCCGTTTATGATGCAGCGCAGGTCGAAACGACTTTGGAGGCTCTTGGAGGCCCTGACGAAAATGACCGGCCGGTTGTGATCTGCACAACGACCTGCAGTCCAGCGGAAATTGTGCGGATCGCCGAACGTGCCGCTGCGATCGGATCGGCCTTCGTCGAAATGCCGGTCTCAGGGACCAGCAGCGAGTTGCGTACCGGGACGGCAACCTGCCTGATTGCCGGTGACGCGACGGCCATCAGGTCCGTCCGGAATATCATCGATATTCTTTGCCCACATTCTGTCCTTGCGGGAAACATCGGGGACGCCAGTCGCACTAAACTCGCTATCAATTTGATCCTGCAGGGTAACAGAGCCGCGTTGGCGGAGGGCATCGTTCTCGCGGAACACATGGGCCTCGATGGCCACGCATTTCTCCGCACTGCGCGGGCATCGGCGGCCTATTCAAAAGTGATGGATACCAAGGGCGAAAAAATGCTGACGCGAGACTACCGCCCGCAATCGCGAATTTCCCAAACCTTGAAAGATGCCGAGCTGATTCTCAAGGAGGCCGACCGGCACGACCTGGAGCTTCCAATTACAACAGCGCAGGCTTCGCTTCTTCGCAAAGCCATTCAGCTTTCCGGCGCGGACAGCGACAGCGCTTCGGTGATAGAGGCAATCCGACAGCAAATGGATGGGAAGGATTCCCAATGATCGATGCGGCAATTGTCGGCCTGGGCCGGTGGGGCCGAAACCTTGTTGAAGCAGCTGTCGACCACGGCCGCCTCAACATTCGCCGGGCTGTCGAGCCAATGATGGGCGAAGCACAAGATTTCTGTGCCAAGCACCAGCTTGAGCTTTCCGATAACCTGAGCGCTGTGCTTGCCGATGAAACAATCACTGCGATCCTGTTAGCGACTCCACATTCGATGCATCCCGCGCAGGTAATTGCATGTGCGGCAGCTCGGAAAAACGTGTTCTGCGAGAAGCCTTTGGCGTTGCACTACGCAGACGCAAGGGCCATGCTCCACGCCTGCCGCAGTGCCGGCGTTCCACTGGCCGTGGGTCACAACCGCCGATTCTGGCCAGCTATGCAGGCGCTCCGGGACATCGTTGCCAGCGGCGAACTCGGAACGCTTCTTCACATCGAAGGCCACAACAGCAACGAAAACTCGCAAAACGTCACCGCTGGGTGGAGGCTTTCGCCCGAGGAATCGCCGGGCGGCGGATTGACCGGAGCAGGCCTGCACGCGCTTGATGCCTTTGTCAGCCTGCTGGGCCCGGTTAGAACCGTCCATGCGAAGTTCACATCCCGTGAGCAAGGACCGCCCCCGCTCGATACCACAATACTGATGCTGGAATTCGAGAATGGGGTGACCGGCACCCTCGCCACAGTAAGGGCAACCCCGCTTTTCTGGCGGATACACATATTCGGGACAAAAGGATCCGCCGAGGTGCTGGACGAGACGACGCTCATCCTTCGCAACAGCGGCCGCTCGCCGCAATTGCGGGTCTTTCCAGCGATCGACGTCCTGCGCGCAGAGCTTGATGCGTTTGCAGATATGATTGAAACAGGATCGCCATTTCCCGTACCGGATTCGGATGTGCTGGCAACGCTGACTGCTTTTGAGGCCGGCCTGAAATCGATCGAGCTTGGAGAGACCATTACCTGTGATCGCCAAGAGCCAGAACGCCCGTAAATCGTCGCGCTATCGCGAGATTGCTACGGAGATACAGAGAGAGATTCGCCTCGGCACCTATGCCGTCGGTGATATGCTTCCCATCGAGACGGAGCTCATGGCTCACTTCTCCGCGAGCCGCCAGACGGTCCGCGAAGCGCTGCGCCTTGTTTCGGAACAAGGGCTGATCGTTCGCCGCGCAGGTTTTGGTTCGGTTGTCATCGCTGCCGAGCCACCTGTACTCTTCACTCACAGCGTCAAATCGCTTACGGAATGGCTTCGCTATTCCAACGAAACTTATCGCGAAGTGGTGCGCAGCGGCGATGTCACTGCAGATCGCAAGCTCGCGGCCATTTTGAAATGCGAACTTGGGAAAAACTGGTTTTTGATCGAGGCCATGCGTCGATCCGACGAATTTGCAGCGCCCTTAGGCTGGACAGAGATCTATGTGCTGCGCAAGTTCGCCGGCGTGCTTGAACGGCGTGATCATGGCCGGACACCAGTTCATGAGCAGATTGCAAAAATGTTTGGCCAGACAATCGAATACGCCCAACTGGAGATATTCGCACGCGCGATGCCAGCGAGGCTCGCAAAATCTCTCCAAGTAAAAGCAGGGTCTCCGGCTCTCACCATGGTTCGACGCTACTATGGACAGAAAGACGAACTATTTGAAGTCACGGTCACCACCCACCCGGAAGGTCGCTACACTTATTCAATGGACATGCAGCGTTCGCTTCGCCCACGAATCTAACGGACGCTGCCCGCCTATTGTCTGTAACAGCACCGCCGTGATGCAGGCTTTCAACTTCGAGCGACGGCGCTTGCCGACAAGCTCGCGCAGGTCTTCTGGGACACCCTTACGGAGCCAGTAGACACCACTGTTTGGATGCTTCCAGGGACGACTCATCGCAGGGAGCATTTGCATCGGCTTTTGCACCAGGCGGGTAGCACCAAGATTCTGATTTTGCTGACTTTATTCTAAAATGAATATTCGGAAGCTCAATGGGGCCCACGGAGGGAATCATACGCCACCGACACGGCGCCTCCTATTTGTCCTCAGTATGATGGCGTGAGCGCTCGGCATTGATGGCGTAGGTCCGCTGCTCCGCATCGTAGGAGCACTGCTTTCCGGTCGGAGGGGCAGCCGGTGCATCGGAGGTACAACGTTCTCCGGATGGCGGCATTGCGCAGAGCGATCAACCCATGATCGCCCCGGTTTTTGGAATTCCCCAGATCGCCTGCTTGGGACTCTAATGCGTCATCAGTGATGGCGCCTTTCATGCCCCAATGCAGGACAACGACAATGCATGCCAGACGAATGATCTTGAAAGCTGCCATCGCCTTGGGTCTCGGCGTGGCTGTCGTCTCCGCTCCCGCGCTGATCGGCTCCGGATCAGCACAGGCGCAGGAGAAGATCGTCCGGATTGGCTTCCAGAAATACGGCAAGCTGGTTCTGCTGAAGAGCAAAGGCAGCCTGGAGCCGCGCCTGAAGGCACTCGGCTGGAGCGTCAAGTGGACGGAGTTCTCGGCAGGCCCCGCTTTGCTGGAAGCGATCAATGTCGGCGCGCTCGATTTCGGCAATACCGGCGAGGCACCGCCGATCTTCGCGCAGGCCGCCGGCGCGCCGATCCGCTATGTCGCCTATGAGCCACCGGCGCCGAAGGGCGAAGCGATCCTGGTGCCGAAAGGCAGCCCGCTCAAATCGGTCGTCGAGCTCAAGGGCAAGAAGGTCGCGCTCAACAAGGGCTCCAACGTTCACTATCTGCTCGTCAAGGCGCTGGAGAAAGCGAACGTCAAATATTCCGACATCACGCCGGTGTTCCTGGCGCCGGCTGATGCGCGCGCAGCGTTCGAGCGCGGCGCAGTCGATGCCTGGGTGATCTGGGACCCGTTCCAGGCCGCCGCTGAAGCCGCGATCGAGGCGACGGTTCTCGCCGACGGCACCGATACGGTTTCGAACTACCAGTTCTATCTGTCGTCGCAGAAATTCCTGGAATCCGATCCCAAAGTGGTCGATGCGATTCTCGAAGGCCTGCGGGAAGTCGACGACTGGGCCAAGACAGACATCAAGGCCGTGGCCGAGCAGTTGAGCCCCTCGGTCGGCCTGCCAGTTCCTGTATTGGAAGTCGCGCTCAAGCGGCAGGCCTACGGGATCAAACCGATCGATCGCAAGGTCATCGCCGAGCAGCAGCAACTGGCCGATACGTTTCTCGCGCTCGGACTGATCCCCAAAGCCATCGCCGTAGCCGACGCCGCCGGGACACCTGCACCATGACTGCAGTCGACGACGCGCTCAAGATTCTCTGGTTCCTGCCGACCAGCGGCGACGGCCACTATCTCGGAACCACGGCCGGTGCACGCGAGGTCGATTTCGACTATCTGCGGCAGATTGCGCGCGCCGCGGACAAGCTCGGCTATTACGGGGCCCTGCTCCCGACCGGACGCAATTGCGAAGATTCCTGGGTCATCGCGTCGGCCATCGCGCCGTGGACGGAGCGATTGCGCTATCTCGTCGCAGTGCGGCCCGGACTGCAGTCGCCGACGGTGGCGGCGCGCATGACCGCCACGCTGGATCGCCTGACCAATGGACGGTTGCTCATCAACATCGTGACGGGCGGCGACGCCGTCGAGAACAAGGGCGATGGCGTTTTCCTCGATCACGACGAGCGCTATGAAGTCACCCGGGAATTTCTCAATGTTTACGGTCGGGAGCTCGCCGGCGAAGCCGTTACTGTGGCGGGCAAGCACATCACGGTCGAAGATGGCCGCATTCTCTACCCGCCGATCCAAACGCCCCATCCGCCGTTCTATTTCGGCGGTTCGTCCGATGCCGGCATCGACGTCGCGGTCGATACCGTCGACAAATACCTGACCTGGGGCGAGCCGCCGGCGCAGATCGCAGAGAAGATCGCACGCGTGCGCGGGATCGCCGGGCAGCGCGGCCGCAAGATCACGTTCGGCATTCGGCTGCATGTCATCGTCCGCCATACCAACGAGGCGGCATGGAAGGCCGCCGACGAACTGATAGAGCATCTCACCGACGACACGATCGCATCTGCGCAGCAAATTCTCGGGCGAATGGATTCCGTCGGCCAGCAGCGCATGTCGCAATTGCACGGTGGCCGGCGCGACCGGCTCGAGGTCAGCCCGAATCTGTGGGCCGGCGTCGGCCTGGTGCGTGGCGGCGCCGGCACAGCGCTGGTGGGCGATCCCGCCACGGTCGCCGCACGCATCCGCGAATATCAAGACCTCGGGATCGATACCTTCATCCTGTCCGGCTATCCGCATCTCGAAGAGGCCTACCGGTTTGCCGAACTGGTTTTCCCGCTGTTGTCGCTGCGACGGACCGATAATGTCCGGCAGTTCCGCGCCAATACCGGCCCGTTCGGAGAGCCACTCGCAGATCACCGCCGGACGACCGCAAAAGCTTGATGCGCTGCCGGACTTGATCCCAGCGGCGTAACGACGCCGCCGTATCTGGAGGACACCACGTGACCAAGCAGATTCGCCTCAACGCATTCGCCATGAACTGCGTGGCGCACCAGTCGCCCGGCCTGTGGACGCATCCCGACGATCGCTCCGGCGACTACAATCGCCTGCCCTACTGGCTCGATCTCGCGCGGACGCTGGAACGCGGACGGTTCGACGGACTGTTCCTTGCGGATGTGCTCGGCGTCTATGACGTGTTCGGCGGCAATCCGGACGCGGCATTGCGCAATGCCGCCCAGGTGCCGGTGAACGACCCGTTGCTGCTGGTGTCGGCGATGGCCGCCGTCACCGAGAATCTCGGCTTCGGCGTGACCTGTACGCTGTCCTACGAGCCGCCCTATCCATTCGCCCGCCGGATGTCGACCCTCGATCACCTCACCGATGGCCGCATCGGCTGGAACATCGTCACCGGCTATCTCGACAGCGCCGCCAAAGGCATGGGCAAGGCCAGCCAGAACGCCCATGACGACCGCTACAACGTCGCCGAAGAATATATGGAGGTCGTCTACAAGCTGTGGGAAGGCAGCTGGGAAGACGACGCCGTACAGCGCGACAAGGCGCGCGGCATCTTCGCCGAGCCGTCGCGTGTTCACCGCGTCCAGCATTATGGCGAGAACTATACGCTCGACGCCATCCATCTCTCCGAGCCGTCACCGCAGCGAACGCCGGTGCTGTATCAGGCCGGAACGTCGCTGCGCGGAAAACTGTTCGCCGCGCAACACGCCGAATGCGTGTTCATGTCAGGCCCGTCCGCAAAGGTGATCGCGCCGCGCGTCGCTGCGATCCGCGCGCTTACGGCAGAGACCGGGCGCGACCCGTCGGAAATTCTGATGTTCAGCATGATGACGGTGATCCTCGGCCGCACCGAAGAGGAAGCCGCCGCGAAGCATGCGGAGTATCGTCGCTACATCAACCATGAAGGGGCTCTGACGCTGATGTCCGGCTGGACCGGCGTCGATTTCTCGACCTATGATCTCGACCAGAAGGTGGAGCACGTCCATAACGAGGCCGGCCGCACGGCAATGGACAACATCACCCGCGCCGATCCCGATCGCACCTGGACGGTACGCGAAGTCGCCGAGCATGTCGGCATCGGCGGCATCGGGCCAATCGCGGTCGGAACGCCGGAGCAGGTGGCTGACGCCATCGAGGACTGGGTCGCCCAGACCGACGTCGACGGCCTGAACCTCGCCTTCGCGATCTCGCCGGGAAGCTTCGAGGACATCGTCGATCTCCTGGTGCCGGAACTAACCCGGCGCGGCATCTACAAGAGTGTCTACACGCCCGGCACACTTCGCGAAAAACTGTTCGGTGCCGGTCGCGCACGCCTGCAGGCGCCGCATCCAGCCTCCTCGTTCCGCCCCGCGCCGCCATCCGCTATCGCCGCGGAGTAACGACCCGAATGACTCGACGTCGGCCTTCTGCTCGGGCTGGCACCAAAACAGCAGAGGGATCGACGCATGCGAGGCGCTCTGATCATTCCGGGCCTTCACGGATCACCGGACGGCCACTGGCAGACCCTGTTGCAGAGCCATACGCCGTTTGCGCGCCGCGTCGAGCAGGACGACTGGGACGCGCCTGTGCTCGATCGCTGGGTGGAGCGACTTCTGTCGAGCGCGAATGCCAATCCCGGCGCGATCGCGGTCGCCCACAGTCTCGGCTGTATTCTCATTGCTCATGCAGCGCTCCGGGTGCCGGACGTCAAGATCGGCGGCGCACTTCTGGTCGCACCGGCCGATGTGGAAACGAACACGGATACATTCCCGCAATTGCGCAACTTTGCACCGATGCCGACGACATCCCTGCCGTTTCCGAGCATCGTCGTCGCCAGCAGCAACGATCCCTTCATGTCGCTGCAGCGGGCGCGCATGCTGGCCGCGAGCTGGGGCTCGGACTTCGTCAATATGGGCGATGCCGGCCACATCAATATCGCGTCGGGCTATGGCTGGTGGCCGGCCGCGCATCACCTGGTCGATGCGCTGGCAGCGAAAGCCGAGACGGCACAACGCCCGCCACGGCCACTCCGAAACCGCACGACAGCCAAACGGGTGCCGACGACGTAGAATATTTCAAGCCGTCTTGTCGTTCCGTTCAAACCGATCGTGCCGTCGAACGGCCAGCTATCGCCGCATTCGCAGACGAACGCACGAAGGCACTCTCGATTGCGGGGATCGATGACAACAAAGCCCTGGTGTAGTCATCCGCCGGGTTGGAAAACACCTGATCGACCGGTCCGGCTTCGACGATCCGCCCGCGGTGAAACACCAGCACACGATCGGCGATATGCTGGACGACGCCCAGATCGTGCGAGATGAAGAGCAGCGCGGTGCCGAGGCGCGCCTGCAGTCCGCTCAGCAAATCCAGCACCTGCGCCTGAATTGACACGTCCAGCGCCGACACCGGCTCGTCGCACACAATGATGTCCGGCTCGGCCGCCAGCGCACGTGCAATCGAGACGCGCTGCCGCTGGCCGCCGGACAGGGAGCGCGGATAACGACCGAGATGACCGGCGTTCAGCCCGACCTGCTCGAGCAGCGCGACGATCCGGTCGCGCTTTGTGCGCTCATCGCCGGTCAGGTTTTCGGCGATCACGTCGGCGACGCGATAGCGCGGATCGAAACTGCTGAGTGCATCCTGCGGGATATATTGCAGCCTTGCGCGCAGCGCGCGCCGTTCAGCCTCCGCTACCCCGGACCAGCGCTGCCCAAGCAGGCGCACCTCGCCCTCATCCGGCGCGAGCAATCCGAGCACGATCTTGGCGCATGTCGACTTGCCTGAACCGGACTCGCCGACAATGCCAACGACCTCGCCGGCCTTTACGGCAAAGCTGACCTGGTCCAGCGCCGGAAGCGGCGGCTCTCGGCCTGCCGTCTGCCGCTGGGCGTATCGCTTTGAAATGCGCTCAACCTGGAGCACCAAAGCTTCATCCGACGGCTTTCGAACCGGCAGCGGCTCGCGGACAATGACAGACCCGACGGCGCCATCGCCTTCGAAGCTTGCGACGTCAAACCGCGCGGAGGCGAGCAGATGCCCCTTTGAATCAGCGGATGGAATTGCAGCAAGAAGCTGGCGCGTATAGGGATGGCGCGGACGGCGCAAGACATCCGCCGTAGCTCCACTGTCCACGATGCGGCCGTCGCGCATCACAATCACCCGATCGGCGATTCCAGCCACGACAGCGAGATCATGGCTGATCAGCAGGAGCCCGGCGCCCTCCCGCACGCGCTCGGCCAATACGGCGAGCACCTGTGCCTGGACGGTGACATCCAGCGATGTGGTCGGTTCATCGGCGATAATGAGATCCGGGTCGGCCGCAATGGCCGAGGCGATCAGCGCACGCTGGCGCAAACCGCCGGAGAGCTGATGCGCATATTGTGCAGCTCGATGTTCTGGATCCGGAATGCCGACCTTGCGCAGCACATCACTGACACGTGTGGCAACTGCTTGTCGCCCACGTAATGTCCGATGCGCGGAAAGCACCTCGCCGACCTCCTGGCCGATGGTACGCAGCGGATCCAGCGACACCAGCGCGTCCTGCATGACCAGGCCGGTGACCGTGCCGCGCAGCCTGCGCCAGTCCGCTTCGCGAAACTGCAACGCATTGCGGCCCTTGATCAGGAAGCGATCGGCGTCGATCTCGGCCCCATCGCCGGACAAGTTGAGCAGGCTGCGCGCGGTGATGCTCTTGCCCGATCCGGACTCGCCGACCAGCGCCACGCATTCGCCGCAGCGGATCGTCAGGTCGAAATTACGGACGATGGGTGCGCCGCCATTGGCGCCGGCAAAACCGATCGAGAGCCCCTCAATGTCAATCAGCAGATCATCGGGTTGTGGAACGACCAGATATGGCTTGTCGGTCATGCCAACCGTCCTTCGAACCGTTTCTGGATGGCATTGCCGACCAGCGTGAAAGCGATCACCGTCAGCGTGATGGCCAGGCCGGGAAATACGCCGGGCCACCACGCCACGCGGAGCACATCGCGGCTCTCCGCCAGCATCACGCCCCATTCCGGTGTCGGCGGCTGTGGGCCGAGCCCCAGAAAGCTGAGGCCAGACACCGCAAGGATGGTGTTGCCGATATAGACCGTCGCGATCACCGGCACCGCGACGAGCACATTCGGCAGCACATGGCGGATGAAGATCTGCCAGCGGCCGAGGCCATAGACGACAGCATGCGTCACGTAATCGGCATCGCGCACCAATTGCGTTTGGGCACGGATGACGCGACCGAATTTCGGAATGCCGGCGATGCCCACGGCGATGGCAATGTTGAGCATGCCCTGCCCCAGAAACGTGACCACCAGCATCGCCAGCAGCACGCCGGGGAATGACGACAGCACGTCGAACACGCGCGATGTCGTCTCGTCGAGGAAACGGTTGCGTTGTCCGGCGAGAATGCCAAGCACGATGCCGAAGGCCAGACTGATCGCCATGCCGCCGATTCCGATCAACAGTGAATAGCGCGTACCATGGATGGTCCGCGCGAACACGTCGCGGCCGAGCCGGTCAGTGCCGAACAGATGCTCCCAGCTCGGCGGCTTCAGCCCCAAAGCATAATCGCCGATCAGCGGATCGAACTGGGTGAAAACACGTGGGAATGCCGCGGCCAGAAACAGCACGAATAGAAACGCCAGCGAGATCGCAAGGCCCGGCGACAGCAATCGCGGCGCGATCACGGCCGCCGTCGTCACCGGCTCCCCCGCGCCGGGCGGATTAACCTGCGGGTCAAGCGCGATGGACAGCTCCGCGAGCGGACGGGTTTGCACGTTCATTGCGCCCTCAGTCTCGGATCGATCAGCAGATACAGGATGTCGAGCAAGGTCGACGCGGCGACATGGATGAAAGCGGCCAGCAACACCACGGCCAGCACCACCGGCACGTCATGGGTTAGCACGGCGCCGAGCGTCACGGTCCCGAGACCCGGACGCCCGAACACTTTCTCCGTGATCACGGCGCCGCCGAGCAATCCACCGATCAGCCAGCCGCCGAGCGTCACTGCCGGCAGCAAGGCATGCCGCAGCACATGGCGTGCGCGTATCACGAGTTCGCCGACGCCGCGCGAACGCACGGTGGTGACGAAGGGCTGATCGAGCGTCTTCTCCATCGCCTCACGCAGCACCTGCGCCAGGAGGCCCGCCGTCGGCAATGCCAGTGTCAAGGACGGCAGCACGATCGACTTCCAGCCGCTGGCGCCGGATACCGGAAACCAGCGCAGCGTGAAGGAGAACGCCATCAGCAGCAGGATGCCGAGCCAGAACACCGGCGTCGACGCGAACACCAGTTCCAGAAAGGATGCGATCTGGCGCGAGATGCGCCCGCGCCCTGCCGTCAGCAAGGCGAGCCCGACTGCGATCACGATGGCCAGAAGTCCGCCGAGCAGCGCAAGCCGTACTGTCGGCATCAATTGCGATCCCACGACCTCGGTGACTGGCTGACGCAGCACATAGGATGTGCCGAAATCGCCCTGCAGGATGCGCCAAAGAAAATCCAGGTACTGCGCGGGCAGACTGCGATCGAGCCCCCACTCCGCCGCAATCGCCTCGCGCAGCCCTGGATATTCCTGATCGCCCGCCAGGATATCCTGGATGCGCCCCGGCAAGGCGTGCAGCGCCAGGAATGCCGCCGTTACGCTTGCCCAGGCCACCACGAGACTGGTGAGCAATCTGGAAATGATACGAGACCACATGATCTCGTCTACTTCGCCAGCCAGAAGTCGTAGGCACTCGATGGCGAGTCCAGGCCCGCCTCGAAGCCCAGCCCGTTGACATTGTTCTTCGCCGCCAGAAACCAGCTCGGAGCGAACATCGGCACGATGAAGGCCTGATCGACGCCGAGTCTCTGGATTTCATCGGTAAGAGCGCGCTTCTTCGCCGCATCTGTCGAGCGCAGCGCTTCGTCGATCAGGCCCGTGATCTGAGGATCCGGATTGGCAATGTTGGAATACAGAAACCCTTTGGAGCCGAGCATGTCCCACAATTCCCGCGCCGGATCCGATGGATTGTCGGTGTTCGGATAGATCGTCCAATCGCCATTGGCGTTGTTCTTGGCATATTCGCCGGCGGTGACGATGCGCAGATTGAGATCAAAGCCGATATTCTTGCGCAGGGCGGCCTGGATGCCCTGGATCAGCACCTCGCGGTTGTCGCGGACATAAGGCTGCGGATAGCCGACGTCGATCTTCAGGCGCACGCCGTTCTTGGTGCGGAAGCCCTCAGAATCGCGGCCGGTCCAGCCGGCTTCGTCGAGCAGCTTGTTGGCGCCTGCGATATCGTTGCCCCACGCACCGACCAGCGCCTTGTTATAGGCCGGGTTGGCCGGGCCGATGATGGACCATGCACGCGGCACGGTGCCGAGATAGACCTGCTTGACCAGCGGCTCGAGATCGAAACCGTCTCGCAGCGCGCGCCGCACTCGCACGTCATTCGCAGGCGGAATGGTGTAATTGATGTTGAACGTGAATGACGTACTGGCGCCGGACGGGCCGGTCAGCAATTTGAACTCGGCCTGGTCCGCGAACAGCGCCACATCGGTCGGCTGCACGCCTTCTATTAGATCGACCTGTCCCGATGTCAGCGCGCCGGCCCGCACCGCAGCCTCCGGCAGGAACCGCAGTGTCACGCGATCCAGATAGGCCGGGCCGGTATGTGCCGCATAACCCGGCCCCCACTTGTAATCCTTGTTGCGAACGAACACGGCCGACTGGCCGCGGCTGTAGCGCTCGAACACAAAGGGACCCGTGCCTGCGAGCAGCGGGCCGCCGCCGCACAGGTCACCCTTGGCGAGGGCCTTTGGCGAGATGATGCCCAGCTTGACGTTGGACGTGGACTCCAGGAACGTCGAATCCGGCTGCGTCAAAATGAGTTTGACGACATAGGGCGACACCACTTCGGCGCGATCGAAATATTGCAGCAGCGCGGCTGCATTGGCGGCATTTTCCGGATTCTTGACGAAATCGAAATTCGCCTTCACCGCCGCCGCGTCGAACTTCTCGCCATCATGGAAGACGACATCCTCGCGCAGCTTGTACGCATATTCCTTGCCGTCCGGCGAGATCGACCACTCCGTCGCCAGCCACGGCGCGAAGCTGCCATCGGTCTTCTTGCCAACCAGCGAGTCGATATAGTTGCGCGCCACGAAAAATGCGGCCTGCTGCGACGAGCGATGCGGGTCGAAACAGCTCGGTTCGGTCGCAACGCCCCATGTGATGGCGCCGCCCGAAACCGGCTTGCTCTCCTGCGCCTGCGCAAGCTGCCCGCCAAGCATGACCGATACGATGGCGATCGACGCGCGTGCCGAAATACTAATCTTCCTCATTGGGGACCGTCCGTTGGTGTTTTTCACTACCAACCGCAGCAGCAACGTCTCGCATTTTCTGAAGTGATCAATGACATGGAGTTGCCACTTCATCTGAGCTTTGCAACGCGGTAGCAATTTGCAGCGCGATCTAAATCTGCAATCCGCGCAAAGACAATGCACTTCACGCGATCTCACCGTCGCGACATCAAGTTTGAAAAATCATTCGCGATGCGATGCGATCAGTGGGCGAATGTCATACGCGAAAGCCCGAATGCAACTGGATCGCTCTCCGCCTCGCCCATCAGGAATGCTCCATGAGTGAACGCAAACTGCATCTCAACGTGAACCTGCTCCATTCCGGGGTCTATGCATCGGCCTGGCGGCTACCTGACAGCGATCCCGGCGCATTCTATGACGTGCAGCATTATGTGAATGTCGCGAAGATCGCCGAGCGCGGAAAGTTCGACGCGATCTTTCTCGCCGACACGCCGGCCATCACCGACCGCATCGACCTGCGGCCGTTTCAATCCATGGAGCCGACCATCGTTCTGGCAAGCGTGGCTGCCGCGACCACGCATATCGGCCTGATCGCCACCGCATCCACGACCTATAACGAGCCGTACAATATCGCGCGGCGCTTCGCGACGCTCGACCACGCAAGCGGCGGTCGCGTCGGCTGGAATGCCGTCACCACGGCGGACGCATCCGCGAGCCGCAATTTCGGCCTGTCGAACGTGCTCGAACACAGCTTGCGCTACGAACGCGCAAAGGAATTCGCCGAGGTCGTGCACGCGCTGTGGGATAGCTGGGAAGACGATGCCTTTGTCGGCGACAAAGCGACGGCGCGTTTCGTCGATATATCGAAGGTCCACGCCATCGATCATCGCGGCACGCACTACACCGTGGCTGGCGCGCTGACCGTGCCGCGCTCGCCGCAGGGCCGGCCAATCACCGTGCAGGCCGGCGGTTCAAGCGACGGCCGCGACCTCGCGGCGGCTCAGGCCGATGCGGTGTTCACGCTATCGCAATCGATCGAGGACGGCGTCGCCTATGCGCGCGATCTGCGGGCGCGGGCCGTCGCCTATGGTCGCCCGTCGGATTCCATCGTGATCCTGCCGGGCCTCGCGACCATCATCGGCAGCACCGAGGCCGAGGCACAGCGAAGGCAGGACGAGCTGTGGGACCTGGTGCCGATCCAGTACAGCCTGTCGCGACTGGCAGGAACACTGCATGTCTCGCCCGACATCCTCGAACTCGACAAGCCATTGCCGGACATTCCACTACCGGCCAATGCCAACCAGACGATGTTCAAGGGCACCGTCGCCATGGCCCGCAAGGATAACCTGACGGTGCGGCAACTGCTCAAGGCGCTGGGCGGCGGCGTCGGCCATCGCATCATCGTCGGAACGCCCGAGGCGATCGCCGACGATATCGAGGCCTGGTTCAGGGCCGGCGCCGCCGATGGCTTCAACCTGATGCCTGACGTGTTGCCGACTGGTCTGGCCGTGTTCGTCGACGAAGTCGTCCCTCTGCTGCAGAAGCGCGGCATCTTCCGCCGCGACTACGAGGGCACCACGCTACGCGACCACTTCGGACTGGAACGTCCGCCCAGCCGCTATGCCAAGCGCCCTGCAGCGGCCGTCACGGCGTGATATCACCTCAAGTGACTGCTCCCGCCGCGATCGACGGGAGCAGTCATGATCGCGCTAGCCCGCCCTATGGCGCGTGGAACACCAGCGCCCGCAGCTCGATGCTCTCGCGCGGCGGCGCATCCGCAGGCGCGGTCGGATCGGCAAAGGCCGTATGCGGAGCGAAACGTGCCACGCCATCTTTGGTCGATTCGTAGCACTTCAGCAGCAATATCTCGTCAGGCGTCATATCCGGTACGTAATACCAGCGATGCTGCGGATTGAATTTCACCGCATAGGTTTCACCGACCCGGTGCTGATAGACCAGATCCGCTCCAACGAGTTCGTCGAAGCGAACGGTCCGCGCATCGGCGACCGCCAGCGGTGAATCCTTCAACGGGCCGCGGATCGGACGCCACAGATTGATGATCTGCACACGCCCCTTGAGCAATTCTTCTGCGTCTTCCGGGAGCAGATCGCGGACACGTTGCGGACCCGATCTATCGGTGTGATCGACATGCACCCGGGCGACGGGCTGGCGCGGGCCGTCGCCGCGGTCATTGACGCCGTCGACGCGCTTGCGCACGGTATGATCGAAGATGAAGACGCGGCTCGCGCCGGTGATGTCCTTCAGCAGCTTCTCGGCTTCCGGATAGTAGACGCTCTTGACGTTCTCATCGTCGTAGAAGTCGGAGACCGCGCTGTGCTGGTGCGCCACCGCAAAGCCATGTTCGTCGAGCGACCACTGATCGATGCTCGGCCGCGCATCATGGATCGCAACCGCATGCGGCTCCGGTTCCGCAGTGGAGCGCGGCTCGCCGGCCGGAGGATCGAACGTATAGGTACGAGGGCGGCCATTGATCGGTGCCAGGTAGTTCAGATCCGCGGTGACGAATGCACCGGCCGTAATCTTCTCGTTGAGCAATCCCATGATGGTTCTCCCGATTGACATGGGCTCATCACGCATTTCATGCGGCCCATTTGCTTCAATCTGATCCTGGCGACCCGCCGCGCCAATGGTGCGCTTCAAATAAGAACGTCATTTCCCGACAGCGTGACAACGGATGATGCGATTTCAGCATCGGTATCGATTGAAGATGTTTAATGTTGTGACCACGACCATCGTGAACGACGTTCAGCATCGGTGCTTCCACGCAAGGCGGGACATCGCACGCATCCGCAAGCATTTACGCCTCGTGACCGACGCTCCGAAAGAAGGATTGGAAGCCGTTCGGCCCAACTTTGGAATTCCCAAGCGCGCTGTGTGGAGCGTTAATGGGTATCTTCAGGAGTCGAATTGATGTCACATCCGCCGCTTCTCGCCGTCGCCATCGCAGGCGCGCTCGCGTTTGCAACCGCCGTCGAGACCTATCACGCCGCCCACCAGCCCAAGACTGACATGTCCCGCAATGCTGCAGCCACAGTGACACCGGTCCAGCAACTCGATCGCGCCTTGCAGGCCCTCCGCCTCGATACTGCCAGAGACAACGCGTCAGCCATGTAGACGGGAGAAAGGACCAAGGCATGTATCTCGAAAAGATGATCGCTTTGGTACTGGGACACGCGACCTTCCTCAGCCTGTTCGTGTGGTGGTTTCGCTAGGCGGAGGTGTGCTCCGCGATCAGAGTCGAATCGTAACCCAGTGCATCGGCCTGCAGGACCAGCGCCTTGTTGCGCTCCCATGACGCATCATACGGCTCATCAGGATCCTGATGCGACGCCCGTGGCCCATGCACCGGTGCCCAGACGCCGAATCGAAGAGGATGCGTGCTCATTGTCTGCCTCATATTCACGTCGCTCGCGCTATAAGACGACCCGTGTACGACAATGCAGGCATCGCTATGCGCTCACGACATCGGCGACAAAATAGCGTGAATCGAACGAGAAACTTCTTCCTCACATGACGCACGACAACGCAAGAAAATTCCACTGCGCCTCTGGTCAACTGAATTTCGAGGCCGCGCGCAGCTTCATTTTCTAAAATGAAGCTGCGCAAAAGATCGTTCGTCTCTCAATCGCATCGCTCGAATATCAAACTGATCTAATATCGTGCGGAGAATGATTTCGCCGAAGAAACCGAAGACGCTGTGCTTTTTGTTGCTCTATCATCCCCGCTGAATTTCAGAACTGCAGCAATGGATGGCAGAGTGAGCAACGTCGACTACGTCATTCAACCGGAGTATCGCGCGGCGGCCACGCCGGCACCTGCGCGCCAGGCTTCCGCCATTGCCAAACCCGGCCTGAAGCCGAATTTGATCGTCCTGTCCTGGATCGCGCCAGTAGTCCTCATCGTTGTGTGGGAAGCGCTGGCGCAGGCAGGCTGGCTCTCGCCGCAAGTGCTTCCCGCACCCTCGAAGGTGCTACGCACGGCATGGAAGCTGACTTTATCCGGCTCGCTGCTGAACGATCTCGGCGTCAGCCTGCTGCGTGCGGCCGCAGGCTTTGCAATCGGCGGCAGCATCGGCTTCATCCTCGGCACCCTGGTAGGCTTCTCGCGCATCGCAGAAGCATTGATCGATCGCAGCGTGCAGATGATCCGCGCGATCCCGTTCCTCGCTCTCGTGCCCCTCGTTATCGTCTGGTTTGGCGTCGGCGAAGGACAGAAGATCTTTCTGGTCTCGCTCGGCGTCGCCTTCCCGATCTATATCAACACCACCCTCGGCATTCGCCAGATCGATCCAAAGCTGATCGAGCTTGGCCGCGTCCAGGGGCTGTCCACGCTGCAATTGATCCAACGCATCATCCTGCCCGGCGCGCTGCCGTCGATCCTCACCGGTGTCCGCTATTCGCTGGCAACGGCATGGCTGGCACTTGTGGTGGCCGAGACCGTCGGCGCGCAATCAGGCCTCGGGTTCCTCGCCATGGACGCCCGCGAATTCCTGCGCACAGACGTGATCGTGCTCACCATCGTGATCTACGCGCTGATCGGTGTTGCCGCCGACTCCATCGCCCGGCTGCTCGAACGCAGGCTGCTCGCCTGGCATCCGAACTACAGCAAGGGCCCACGATCATGAGCCCGACATCCCTGACATCAAGCGAAACAGCCGTAACCGTCAGCGGCCTGACGCGCGCCTATGGACCGCGGGTGGTGATCGACAGGCTGGATCTACGCATCGGGCGCGGTGAATTCGTTGCGCTTCTTGGCGAAAGCGGCTGCGGCAAGACGACGTTGCTGCGCGCCCTCGCCGGCCTCGATCCGATCCAGGGCGGGCATATCGATGCGCCGGGACGACCTGCCGTGGTGTTTCAGGAACATCGCCTGCTGCCGTGGGATACGCTCTGGCAGAATGTCTCGCTCGGACTTCCCGGCGCGGATCCGCGCAAGCGTGCCGCCGCTGCTCTGGTCGAGGTCGGGCTCGGCGACCGGCTGGACGACTGGCCGCGCAATCTGTCCGGCGGACAGGCGCAGCGCGTCGCCCTCGCCCGCGCGCTGGTGCAGGAGCCCCGGCTGCTGTTGCTGGACGAGCCCTTCGCGGCACTCGACGCACTGACGCGAATTCGCATGCATGTGCTGGTCAAGGAGCTTGTTGCCCGCCACCAGCCCGGCGTGCTTCTCGTTACACATGACGTCGATGAAGCAATTGCTCTGGCTGACCGAATTCTGGTGATGCGCAACGGGGTCATCGCCTCCGAGCATCGCGCCGACACGCGTGGCGAGCCCGCCGCATCCCGCGTTCAACTGCTTCGCGAACTTGGCGTCGCCACCAATCTCCAGGTCGCCTGATTCCACTTCACAGGAAGTTTTCTCATGTCAAAGCCGATCTTCACATCGTCACGCCGGGATTTTCTCAGTCTCGCGATGGCGGGGGTCAGTGCCTATGCCGGCATTCATTTCGCCAGCCATGACGACGCCATCGCGCAAAGCGCCGGGCGAAAGACCGACAAGGTCCGTCTCACCTGGGGCTATCATGGTCTCACGCTGATCGCGAGGGAACGCGGCGAGTTCGAGAAGGCCCTCGCCAAGGACGATATCAAGGTGGAATGGCTCGGCCCGTTCCCTAACCACGCGCCGACCTTGCAGGCGGTGACCGGTGACAGTGCGGATTTTGGCTTTGGCGGTAGCACCACGCCTGCGCTCGCGGCCATCATCGCCGGCTCCCCGCTCGTCTTCACCCAGTTCGTGCGCTACGAGCCGCGCACGACGGCGATCATCGCCAAGGATGATTCCGGCATCAACAAGGTCGAGGATCTGGTCGGCAAGTCGGTCGCAGTCAACCGGTCCGGACTTGGCGAGTTCCTGCTCATCGCAGCGCTCGAGAAGCACAAGGTCGACCGCTCCAAGGTGAAATTCGTCTATCTCAACCCGCCGGACGCCGCGCCGGCGCTCGCATCCGGCAAGGTGGATGCATGGTCGATGTGGTCGCCGGGCGTCGATATCGCGCGGCTGGACTACAAGGCTCACGACGTTTTCCTTGAAGGACGCGACCTGCCGTTCCAGATCGACTTCTCGTCTTACGTGACGTCGCGCAACTTCGCGAAGCACAATCCGGCTATCGTGCGGGCGCTCAACGCGGCCTACGAGAAGGAAGCGCAATGGGTCAACAAGAACACCACCGACGCCGAACATCTCATCCAGAAGGTCGCGAAATATGACGACCGGATTCGCGACCAGTTCATTGAGCGCAAACGCAACTACACGCTCATTCCGGTATCGGACAAGAAATTCGTCGGAGAGCTGCAAACCGCAGCGAACTGGCTCACCGAGCGAAAGGTCCTGCCCGAATCCGTCACCGTCTCGGATCATCTGGCCAGTCTTTAAGCGTCTATCGCCGCTCGATCCTCCCCCTGGAATCGCTGAGAAAGAATCCCATGAACAAGCCCACGTCGCATCATTCGTTCGACCTGTCGCAGCCGATCCGGATCGGTTCGTCCAATCTGCAACAGCTGTTTGATCACATCGCGCAGGGCGAGGCAGAGCGCGAGCATGACCGTGTCCTGCCTTACGATATCATCGAGCTGATCCGCAGATCGCGGATCGGCGCGCTCCGCATTCCCAAAGCCGAGGGCGGCGGCGGCAGTACGGTGCGTGAACTGCTCTCCGCCGTCATCAGGTTGGCGGAAGCCGATGCCAATGTCGCGCATATCCTGCGCAACCACTATAGCGTGGTCGAGCGCCTGCTGGCCTCGCCGCCAAGCGCGCAGAACCGCAAGTGGCGCGACGACGTCGCTGCGGGTGCCATCATCGGCCTCGCCACCACGGAGCTGGGCAGTTCGCAGGTGGGAGACATCGCTCCCGCCACCACGGTCACGCCGGATGGCGACGGCTACCGTCTGAACGGCACCAAATATTACAGCACCGGCACGCTCTATGCGGACTACGTGCTGGTGCGCGTCGCGGATGACAATGAAGCGCTCGCGACCACGATTATTCCGGTCAAGCGCGAGGGTATCGAGCTGGTCGATGACTGGGATGGTTCGGGCCAGCGCCTGACCGGAAGCGGAACCACGCATTTCCGCAACGTCCGGGTCGAGGCGGCAGAACTGATCTTCGATCAGCCCAATATCGGCTATGGGGCCGCCTACCAGAACACATTCGCGCAACTCTATCTGACGGCCATCAATGCCGGCATCGCCGCAGCCGTCCTGCGTGACGCCAGCGACCTCGTCAGGCGGCGCGCGCGCAGTTTCTATTACGCGCCGACTCTTCGCCCGCGCGAGGACCCCATCCTGCAGCAGACCATTGGCCAGATCGCAAGCAACGCGTTCGCCGCAGAAGCAACCGTACTGGCCGCGGCCGACGCGCTTGACGTATCGAGCAAGGCCCCTGATCGGGAAGACACCAAGCCGGCGCTGGATGCCGCCCTCGCATCGTCCAAAGCCAAGATCGTGGTCGACGAACTGGCCATCCGCAGTGGCAGCCTGCTGTTCGACGCCGGCGGCGCATCCGCCACCAAGAAGTCCGACAACCTCGACCGCCACTGGCGCAATGCACGAACGCTGTCGTCACACAACCCGGTGACCTACAAGGCGCAGGCGATCGGCGCCTATGAGGTCAACGGCACGCCGCTGCCGGCAAAGGGCTTCTTCTAGGCAATCCGGAAGGCTGCGGCATCGTAGCAAGCGCAGTACATTCACTTCATTCCAAACCTGGATACATCATGAAAGCTGCTTCTCGATTTTTCATTCTCTCCCTTTCAGCGCTTGCACTGTCGTTACCCGCCCTGCAGGCCAACGCTGCTGACAAGCCGCTCAAGGTCGGCGTTTCCGCAGGGCCTTATGGCGACATTCTTCGCGAGGCCGCGCGGCTTTCGGAGAAAGAGGGACTGAAGGCGGAGATCATCGAGTTCAGCGACTGGAACCAGCCCAATGCAGCGCTGCAGGCAGGCGACATCGACCTCAACAACTTCCAGCACCGCTTCTATCTCGCCAATCAATCGAAAGCGCGCGGTTACAAGCTCTCCGCCCTCGATGAATCGATCCTGGTGCCGGCCGGCGTCTTCTCCAAGAAATACACCAAGGCCTCCGACATTCCCGACGGGGCCAAGATCGCCATCCCCAACGATCCGACCAATGCTGCGCGCGCATTGTTGCTGTTTCAGACCGCTGGACTGCTCAAGTTGAAGACCGATGCCGGCCTCTCGGCGAGCATTCTCGATGTGACTGAAAATCCGAAGAAACTGCAGATCGTCGAGATCGACGCGGCCCAGCTGCCGCGGTCTCTCGACGACGTCGCAGCCGCTTTTGTGTCATCCAACTACGCCTATCTCGCTGGCCTGGACCTCAACAAGGCGCTTGCGGCCGAGACCAGCGTCGTCGAAGCCAAGCCATATTATACCCTCGTCTTCGCCGCACGTGACGATCGCAAGGACGATCCGCAGATCAAAAAATTCATCTCGATCTATCGTTCGCAGCCGGTGAAGGATTTCATCCGCACCAAGTTCAACGGCTCGATCCTCGCCGCCTGGTAATCCCGACAGGAGGGCAGCTCGCCTATGCTACCTGACGCGATGTGGCGTGGCCCGACCACGGGCCGTGCCTGTCGCGACAGCAGCAGTGCCCGCGGTGCGGCGCTGGGAGCTATCCTTTCTTTCAGTGGACGTCTCTCATCACAACTATCCGTTGATCTGAGAACGGTTCAGAGGACGCGGAGCTGCCGGCGAGCGTCGGCTCACCGGCCATTCCCCCGCTTTCTGTCGTCGCGTCGCTCACCACCAATGGAGTTCGTCACGTCATCGTTGGACGATCCGTTGGTGTTGGTTCTCCCGCCAGCATTGCCGGCGACGATTCCGGTTGGAGCCGGCGAGCTCGGCGGCGCCTGGAAGAGGTTATCGAAGGAGGACTTCACGCCTCCGACAGGCGACGGCGACATCGTATTGGCCGTTGGCGCGGCCGGATTAGCTACCGCGATCTGACCGGGGGTCGGCGCGAGCGAGACGTTGAACGACTTGATCGTGAAAACCGCCCCGACATAGCTCAGCGCATAGTTAGGCGAAACGCCGAGCGAACCTAGCCGAATGGCATAGTCGCCCACTACGTCACCCAGCGCGCGCTCCAGCGAGCCCGAGAAGCGGTCACCGTTGAACAGCGTGCCGCCGGTAAGACGATAGGTCAGCGCCGGATCGAGCTCCGCGAACATCTTGCTCTGGGGATCTGCGGTCACTGTCAGCGGCGCGGCCGTCACGATCCAGGCGCCACTGTTACGGGCCGAGATCGCGTAGTTCGGATTGGTCAACGTTCCGGCTACATCGAGCAGATAGGGGTTGCCCGCAAGGCCGGTCCGGCCGGTAATCCCGAACGAATTGACGAGCCCGGTCAGAACATCGACTCCCTCACCGTTCTGCAACCCCGAGGCGGACAATCCCGGATTGAGCGGCGAACTGCCATAGATCGAGGTGCCGCCAAGGGCGGTGACGACGACCGAAGCGGGAGTGACGGTCCAACTCCCGGGATTGAACGACGAGATGTAGTAGTTCGGGTTCGTCAGCGTACCCAGAACATTCAATGCATACGGGCCGCCAGCGACGCCGCTGATCGCGGTAATGCCAAACGAATTGCGAAGGCCCGCAAGAACGTTCACGCCCTCGTTATTCTGCAAGCCGGTGGCCGACAGGCCTGGATTGAGCGGCGAGCTGCCATAGACCGATGTGCCGCCATTGGCCGAGACCACGATAGACGCCGGCGTGACGGTCCAGCTCGCATCGTTGCGCGCCGTCACGCGATAATTCGCGTTGGTCAGTGTTCCCGCTACGCTGAGCGTATACGGACTGCCAGCCACACCCGTTGTCGGCAGGATGCCGAACGAGTTGCTCAGGCCGGTCAGGACATCGACATCCTGACCATTCTTGAGGCCCTGCGCCGTGAAGCCCGGATTGGACGGCGACTGGCCATAGACCGAGCTGCCACCGTTCGCCGACACGATGATGTCCGCTGCGGCGACAGACAGCGAACCGCCGACATAGCTGATGGTGTAATTGCCGAGGCCATTGCCGAGCGCATTGCTGGCCGTGATCCCGTAGGGCGCGCCGGTCACATTCGCCAGTGCGTCCGCGCCGAGGCTCACCAGCGTCACACCGGTCACGCGGTCGGTGCCATAGAGCGTGCCGCCGACGGTGTAGCCGGTGCTACCGAGGGCGAGCGCATCGCCATAGGTCTTGGACTGGTCGTTCGCCGTAATCGTCAGCGCCGCCTTGGTGACATTCCCGATATTGCCGCTGTTGTTGACGACCAGCGTGTAATTTCCGGCCGCGCTGCCGGTGAGGCCGCCGGAACCGAGATTGAAGGTGACGGTCTTGCCGCTTCCGGCATTGGCATTGTCATAGCTACCCGAGGTCGGCAGGTTCGCGACCGACAGCAGGCTGGAATCGCCTGCAACCACATTGCTCAGCGCGAAATTGTCGGTGCCGAGCGCCGCGGTGTTGGTGCCGTCATACTGCTTCTCGACAGTGCCGGTGAGCGACAGCGTGACGGTGCGCTTGGCGATGCTATAGTCGGTCCCGACGAAACTTACCCGATAGTTCGAGGACGCGCTGAGCGATCCCTGATTGATGGCATAGTTGCCGGCATTCTCGCCCGCGGTTCGGCCGAGCGCGCCAGTCAGACTATCGCCGTTCACCAGCGATCCGCCGGTCACCTGCCAGGTGAGCGATGAACCTGTATCACCATAGACCTTGCCTTGGCCGGCATCGGCGGACACCGTGATCGCGCGTTGGGTGACCGTCAACTGCCCGCTCGGCAGGTTGACAATGCGGTAGCGCGCCCCGTCGGTGCTGACGGGCTGAAGCTGGGTCGATGTGATCTGCACATAAGGCGTCAGATGCAGCCAGGCTACGCCATCGCCAATCGTCACGCCCATCGGAACCAGCGAGAACGTGCCGGTGCCGGTGAGAACGATGGCGCCGTTTCCATTGACCGTCGCGGTCACACCATTCTGATAGGTGAACTGATTGATCCGGTCCGCGATCTGCTGTGCGCTCGAATTGCGGTCCCATATAATGTCAGATCCGCCGTTGATGCGCATACCGAGATACTGTGGGCCGTTGCCGCCAACGCCGGGCGTGCCGCCGCCAACGGCCCGGGGCGGCAATACGGTCAAGCCGGCCGATACGGCATAGGTGCCGACGCCGGACGACTGGTTGGCGGCCGAGCTCAAGGTGATCGGAATCGCATTCGGCGTATCATAAATCTTGAGGCCATAGATCATCGCCGCCAGCGTCGTGTTGGCGTCGCCATACATGCGCGTGGCATTCGACGTCTCGACGACGGCGACATGATTGGCCCAGTAGAATTCCGGATAGCGCGCGACGCCATCCGACTGACCCGCGTTGTTCGACGGAATCCAGACGTTGCGATAGTCCCAACCGGCATAGACGGTGCGGAACGTGTTGAGGTCCTGCATCTGCGCGGTGGTCAGGCCAGTGCCGACGAAAGTTTGGCCGCGGTTGGGGTTGAGCCAGGACGGATCCGAGACGCTGGAATCGTAGTAGGAATTCGTGACCGTACCTGTCCGCCCGTTGTCGCTGACGTTGCGCCCGACAACCGAACCGACAAAGTGAATCCCATAGTTCCAGGCCCGGTCGAGCCGCCCGGTCGTATAGGAGTTGACGATGGTTCCAACACCATCATTGGTCGCATTGGTGCCGACGAGACCGCCGATCGTGCCGTTGCCGCGCACCATGCCCGTCGCATAGGAATTAACGATCCGTCCCGAACCGCCGTTTTCGTTCACGTTGACACCCGCGAGGCCGCCCGCCTGACCGACGAAGGTGACATAATCGGACTGCTGACCGACCGCCTCGACTGCTACCGTGCTGTAGGACTCCTCGATCGTGCCGCGATTGTAGCCGACAAGGCCTCCGGCGGCCCAGTTGGAATAAACCGACGTCGAATCGTTGCTACGCGACGCCCAGGAGCGGAAGATCGTGCCATCGCTCACGCCCGCGATCGAGCCAGCCGATCCCCAATTGGCGGTAAAGCTGCCATCGACGATGCCGAGATTCTTCACCGTGCTGCCCACCCCGAGATAGGCGAACACGCCGGCATGATTGCCGTCGGCGGCATTCACGACGAGATTGCGAATCTCATTGCCCTGACCATCAAGCGTCCCCGTAAATATCCGAGGTGTGGATTCGTTGATGATGTATTGATTGGCCTGCGAGTAATCAGAATTGAAGAGATCGTAGTAGGTCCGGTAGTATTCAAGAACGTTGCCGTTGTACTGCTTGAATTCAGTCATCGGCGTGTTCGGGTTGCCGATCTGATAGCGCGTGAATATCTTGACGAGTTGTCCGCTGTAGTCGACCGGCGAAATCGGCGAGAAGACGTTGTTCTTCCACATCCCTGTCGCGAGTTCGGGCGCAGCGTTGATGTCACGCGCGAGTTTGTAATTGGCCGCCCCGTTCATATTCACCAGTTGAAGCTGGTGCAGGTTCTGGATGTTGGTCGAATATTCGGCCTTCAGGAACGGCCGCGTATAGCCATCCACCATGTACCAGTGATCGTGGAAATTCCCGATAGTCCATTGATTGCCGGGATTGGGATCGTTGAAGAAGTTATACGAACTCATCGCATACGGACTGTTGCCTGAATTCGTGTTCAGCGGCGCGATGAACTGAACCTGTTCCGATGACCAGCCGCCCGGCATGTCATTATAGGATCGGCCGAAGGCGCGGCCGGTGCCGCTCACGGTCTGATCCCAATAGACGTGCCAGACGCGCGCCGACATGCCGGTCTGCGAGTTGAAGCTCTCCATCGTGTCGTAATCGCGGAAATCATTCTTGCCGACGATGCCGCCGACGCCGGTGCCCGACAGAGCGCCCGCCGCATAGGAATCCTCGACCGCCCCCCAGCCGGTGACGCTCCACTGGTTCTCGCCGATCAGACCGCCGGTCCAGCTCGTGCCGCTCACGCTGGCGAGCGAATAGGTCCAGCGGACCGTGGCATGCTCGCCGTTCACACCGGCGATTCCGCCGACCGTGCCGCCGGTCACCGAGCCCGACGTCCAGGAATCCTGGATGGCCCCGTAATTGTAGCCGGCGATGCCGCCGGCCACATAGCCACGGACAGCACCGGTCGAATAGGAGCCACCATTGATGGTGCCGTTGTTGCGGGCAACCAGACCACCCGCGCCCAGCGAACTGGCGATATTGGTGACGCTCGCCGTCGAATAGACATTGGTGAGCGTGCCATTGTTCTGCGCGGCAATCGAACCGACATAGCTGCCATTGCCGCTGAACGAGCCGCCGATGATGCCGACATTCCGGATCGTGCCGCTATTCAGGTAGAACACGCCGACATCGCCGCCGCCGACCTGCCCTTCGCCGCGGCGCTGATACATGTTCACGATCGCGTAGCCGCGGCCGTCCAACGTGCCGGTGAAGGCCTGGTTCGAATTATTGACATTGGTGCCGATGGGATCGAAGCCGCGGCAGATGCTGCTCAGGCAGGTCCAGGTCGAGGTCGCGCTGGCATCGATGTCGCGGCCGAGGGCGTAAGTGCCGCCGAGGTTGGTTTCGATAGCCTTGAGCTGGTTGACGTCGTTGACCAGCATATAGGCCCTGACGGTCGCGCCGTAGCCGCTCTGCGTCACGCTGGAGTAGTCGATCATGTTGGCGTAGCTGCCAGTCGCCGCATAGGGATTGTACAGGATCTCCACGGCGGTGTTGGTATTCACGCGAGCGCTGGCCGAGAAATTGACGAGGCCGTTGTCGGAGCGGAGCGTCACCGACGAAAGCGGGCTCCCGAGGTCATAGATATGTCCGTTGATCTGGATGTTGCCGGCTGCGCGGAGACTGGCCGCGCCATACGAGCCCAATCCGCCCGCCGTGATCGACCCGCCCGAAACCACCGACAGGTTTCCGCCGCTCAGGTGTCCCGGGCCGGAAATGTCGCCCGAGGTGACGATGGATAGTGATCCCCTGGCGGAAATCCCGCTCTGGTTCGAGAGCGAGCCGCCGACGATCAGTGACATATCGCGTCCGTCGACCCGGCCGACCGCCAGATTGCCGCTATTCGTGAAGGCCAGCGCGCCGGGATTGATGACGTTGTCGTCGCGATCCGGATCGACGCTCGAATAGTCGGTCCACATGTTGGCGACCCGATTGCCAGTGCTGGTCAGCGACACTGACGAGAAGTTCAGCGGCAGGACCAGATTGGTCACCAGGATCGGCGCGGTCTGCGTGATATTACCGGGCGCCGTCAGCCATAGCGTCCCGCCATTGCTGCCGGAAATGGTGCCGTTGATCTGGATGTCGCGATAGGCGTTGAGATACAGCGTATTGGCTGAAGTCCAGGAGATCGGCGCATTGATGATGATATCGCCGGCGCCCTGCGACTGGTTGCCCGGCCCGCTGGCTGAGGACGCCGTGGTAATCAGCGTGACATTGGCCGAGCCGAGATTGGCGCCGATAGTCGCCGCCGCTGCGGAATCGATGGTCAGCGTAACTGGATCGAGCAGCCAGTCGCCGGTGTGCCCCTTCGGCGCTGACGCATCGACGCGAATGCCGGCGAAATCAAGCTGCTTGCCCGACGTCTCGATAAAGCCGCCGTCGCCGCCATTGACGCCGCCGCGTGCCGACAGCGTACCGCGCACGCTGGTGAGACCGTCCGACCACAGCACGATCTTGCCGCCCTTGCCGCTGTCCAGCGCATCGGCGCGGATCACCGTGGCCGAATCCGCTGTGACCTTGACGGCATGCTGGAAGTCGCCGCGACCATAGGCATCGCCGCCGATGCGGACGCTGCCGCCGCCAGCCGCGCCCGACGCATCGATGCGCGCACCGGCCAGCGCGATCTCGGCGCCGCTGATGTCGATCTGGCCGCCTTTCCTGGCGGCAACCTGATTGCGTGACTTGCCGGTCGCCGTGACGCGCCCGGACACGTTGACGCGCCCACCCTCGCCGCCACCGAGCACGATGCGCCCGGCACGGGTGCCGATGGAATTGGCACGAATCGTACCGGGCACATTGACCGCGTCGCGCAGGATATTGTTCGCCGTGGCGGCGCTGAGGAACACCTGCCCGCCATCGGCACGGATCTTCCCGCTATTGGCCACCAGCGCCTTACCGGTGCCATCGACGAGATTGCCGAGCTGATTGGAAGGCACGGCGACCGACAGGAAGCCGTCGCCGGAGAGATCGAGCGTGATCATCTCGCCGGAGCCGAGGCCGACCCTGCCGAGCCGCGCCGAAATGATGCCGTCGTTGGCGACGCGGCCCCCGAGCAACGCCGCGAAGCCGCCGTCGGACACGTTGATGCGGCCGGCATTGGTGACCACGGCCGAGGAGCCGTTGCCGGTGAACTTGTACTTGCCCGACAGGAAGTCCTCGTTCCTGATGTCGAGGGTAGAGGCTGCGAAAGAGCCCGTATTGACGACACCCGTATTGGTGATCGCGACACCGTTCGGATTGACCAGCAGCACGGTGCCGGGCGCGTTGATCGTGCCGGCGATACTGGAAGGCGTGTTACCCGTAACGCGGTTGAGGGTGGCCGCCGCCGCGCTTGGCTGGTTGAAGTTGACGGTGCCGCCGGCGCCGATCGAGAACGAATTCCAGTTGATGATGGCGCTGTTCGAGGATTGGTTGACGTTCAGCGTCCCGGCCGACGGCGCGGCGATACTCGCAGCGCCGTGAGTTACGGTGCCACCGCCCGGCAGCGTCTGCGCCAGCGCAACGCTGCCACTGAACACTACGCAGCCGAACACCAGCGGTGCAAAGGCCGCCTTCATACTGCCTCGGATCGGCGTCACCTTGTATGTCTGTGCCATGCCCAGTTCCTGTCACCTGCACGGGCGCCGTTGACCGACGTTCCCGAAATTATCTCGTCGGTCCGCTCTAGAATTTGCCGCGCTCGATCCGCGCAATGTCGGGATCGTCACGCTCGGCGATGTAGTTGATGATCAGCTTTGGCGGCCCCTTCGGATCCGGCGACGTAGTCTGGTTGCCCTCGCGCTGCATCTGATACTTGACACCATCCGCAATCAGCCGGACCGCCCCCTTCTTCTCGTCCTCGCCGGCGAACAGCACGATGGTGTTCTCGCCAACAGGGATGCCCGAACGCAGGGTGTCCTTCTTCCAGGCGAATCCCGCGAAGTATCGCTCGATCCGCGATCCCGCCGCGATCATCGCATTGGGATCGATCGCCGGCGTAGACGCCACCTCGCCCCAGATGACATTCACCTGGATCAATTTCTTCGACTTGTTGCCAAAGATGTAGGCAACCCGCGCGGCGCCCGGGCCGGGATCGAGCGACGGCAGATTGACGGTAATGACATTCGTACCTTCGACGCTGTTCACGCCGCTCGTGATATCGGCCGGCTTGAGATTGAATGCCTTCGTCACGATGGCCCGCACCTCCGCCTCAGTCATGCCGAAGCGGGCGTCGCGGAATCCGGTGACCTCATACTTCGGCGCCTCATGCTGCGCCCGGGCCGGCAAGACATCGGCCACGCCCGCGACAATCGCCGCGACGAGGAGCAGCCGCGCCATCGCGCGCTTGAACGCATGCGACATGGAAGCACGACGAATGGAAGTGCCGAAATGATCTCTCACCTGCCCAACTCCTAAGCGATCAGTTGCATCGGTTGATGCGCAGAACCGCCCCGGGCTGCGCGCACGCAGCCGATGCCCATGGTAACAGCGTCTTATTAGGGGCTGGATGCAATCAGTTTCGAACACCTTGTGAACGCACGTTCACATCGCCCATCAACGACCGTTATGGTTGATGCACGCCAAAACTATCCATGCATATATGCGCCGCGTCACCGCTGCCTGACGACGCCAGTCGTCGGATTGCGCATGCCCCACGGATGCATGCGCACTGCACGTGGGAAGTTCTGGGGCTGCCTTGATGTCTATTCGTTCGACAAAGAAATCCTTGGCGTTGATCGCAATCGCCCTGGGATCGTCATGCAGCGGCGCGCTCGCTCAGTCCCCCGCGCCCGCACCAAGCCTCGTACAACCACCGACCATTGCCACGCCGCCCGCATCGACGCGCATCACCTTGCCGCAAATCGCCGCCGGCTCAGCCGTGCCGGATGCCGCTAAAAAGCTGACATTTATCCTGACCGGAATCGACATCGAAGGCGAATTTGACGAGATCGCCATCGCGAGGAAAGAAGCCGCGGCAGCGCTGCTGGGAAAGTCCGTCACGGTCGCAGATCTGTTCGGCCTTGCCGACAAGCTGCAGCAAGCCTATGTGCGCGCCGGCTACCCGCTCGTGCGCATCGTCATCCTGCCCCAGGAACTTGACCGGCGCGCACGTGTAAAGCTGCGCGTCATTGACGGCTACATCGAGAAATTTGACACCAGCACGCTGTCCGGAACATCGGCCGCTCGCGTTGCAGCCGTGCTGGCGCCGTTGCTCAACAAGCGGCGCCTCACGCAGAACGAACTCGAACGGCAGCTGCTGATTGCGGGCGATACACCGGGTCTCGTTCTCAATGCCACTTTTGCTGCCGGCTCGGCCATCGGCGGCTCTGTCCTGGTGCTCAGCGGCCGGTACAGGCCCGTCTCGGCGAGCCTCTATCTCGACAACGGCATGCCCAAATCCTTTGGCGAATGGCAGGCGGCGACGTATTTCTCGCTCAACAACCTGACGGGATTTGGCGAACAACTCTCGGTCTCCATCGCTGGCCTGCCCGACAATGATTTCGTGACGCCCTATCCGACACGTCGCTATCTCGGTGCAAACCTCGCCGTCCCACTCGGTATCGACGGCTGGCGGTTCGAACTCGGTGTCACCGATGGTCGCACGACCCCGCGGGTCGATGCGATATTCGCTTCACAGGGTGTTTTCCGGCAAGGGCGCGCGAAGCTCGCCTACGATGTCGTCAAACGCCGCGATACCGAACTGAGCTTCAATGCGCGCTTCGATCTCACGGAAGAACAGGTCAGCACGCTGATTACGACACCGGCCACGCCGCTATCGCTTGACCGTACACGCGTGCCACGCGTCGGCCTCGACGGCATCCTGCGACTACGCGAAAGCGGAACCACCCTCAGCTACACGGCGACCTATTCTCACGGCATCAATGCGCTTGGAGCCCGATCCATGGCCGATGCGACGCCGTTGCTCACGCTCTCGCGGCAAGGCGCGGACGCGGAATTCAGCAAGCTCGACGGTCGCATCGACGTCATGCAAACGCTTCCCGAGAACCTGTTTCTTTCGGCTGGGCTTGCCGGACAGACATCGTTCGGTCGCCCGATGCTCACATCCGAGCAATTTCCGATCATTGGCGCCAATATGCTGTCCGGCTTCGCCGCCGGCACGCTCGCCGGCGA
The DNA here is from genome assembly GCF_041424195.1 of Tardiphaga sp. Taxonomy (NCBI): domain Bacteria; kingdom Pseudomonadati; phylum Pseudomonadota; class Alphaproteobacteria; order Hyphomicrobiales; family Nitrobacteraceae; genus Tardiphaga; species Tardiphaga sp. The sequence goes on from NZ_JBGMOE010000038.1 coordinate 61,884, forward strand.
TACAGGCTGGGTGGGACGCGGAGAGTTCGGCTGGAGCACCCAGCTCCCGTTCATCGCCGAACCGCATGCAATCGTGCCTTACGTCTTCGCAGCGACCGGCGAGCGCCGCTACGAAATGCCGACCGTCCTGGAGATCCCGGTCATCCGCGCGAACAACTATGGCGGCGGCATGCGCTTTCAGCTCGCGCCGCAGGCACCCGACGCCCCGTCGCTGTCCGGCTTCGTGGAGCTGAGCGAACGACGCGCCAGCGCTTCCAGCCTCGACGGCTGGATGGTGTTCGCCGGCGGCTCGATCCGCTACTAGACTTCAGCAATGGCGACAACGAACAGGTCACTTGCTTTCAGTCAGATGCCATTCCATTGATACGGCAGGAGCACAAGATGTCGGCGCCAGCCCCTTCATTTAACCGAGATTCGCAGCGCCGCGACAGGCTCCTGATCGTCGAGGACGACCCCGTGACGCGGGCCATGCTGGCCGGTTACTTCACCGATCACAATTTTGACGTCGCCGAAGCGGCAAATTGCGCTGAGTGCCGTCAGAAGATCAGGAAGAACGGTGCAGAGCTCGTTTTCATCGACGTTCAGCTTCCGGACGGCGACGGGTTCGAACTCGCGAGGGAAATCCAGAGCGTGAGCCAGGCCGGCATCATATTTGTCACGCGCCGCGATACCGAAGTTGATCGGATCCTTGGCCTTGAATTGGCCGGCGATCACTACGTCACGAAGCCGATTAACCTGCGCGACCTGCTCGCACGCGCGCGCTCGGTCCTCAGGCGACGCGCGATCGAGCGTGATGCCGTGATCGCCGGCACTACGATCGTATTCGGGCGCTGGATCATCGATCTCGTGCGACGCGAACTGGCCACACTCGGCGGCGAGCTGGTGCATCTCACACGCGCCGAATTCGACCTGCTCGCAGCGCTGGTCGGTGCCGATGGCAGGCCGCTCAGCCGGGAGTATCTGATCGAAGTCGTCAGCAATCGGCAGACCGATGTCGATATACGTACTGTCGACGCCCTCGTTGCCAGGCTCAGACGCAAACTCGCCAGCGGCAGCAACCAGCCCCTGATCACGACCGTGACGGGCATAGGCTACAAACTCACGATCGAATCAAAGCGCTAAGCTCGTTCGGACTCTCGTAACCGTTCATTGAGTGCAGCGATGGATTCATGGCAGGTTGCCTCCAACTGCACGGCAGCACTTTCGAGCGCATCCACCGGCAATCGCGCCGCATCGGCCTCGATCCCGTTGCATTGGGAGAACAGGCGCTCGAGACCGAGCGCACTGGCCGCACTGCCGATCCGATGCGCCAGGCGTTGCATGTGATGCCGATCGCCCGTCCTGGCCGCTTCTACCATGCTCCGCGTCAGCGGAAGGCAGGTGTCAAGGAAGATCGTGCGCAGACCACGCAACCGCGGCACCCCTAACAATTCTTCCTGATCGTTGAAGAAGTCGTCATCGATGAGAGAACCAGCGGTGAGCTCGGACGCCCCGACCGGGGTGCCTGGCTGATCGTCGACACTCGCCTGCAAGGCTGATTGCAGCGCCTGTAGCGTGATCGGCTTGCTGACGCGCGCGTGGATGCCACTGGCCGTGAGCCGTCCCTGTGTCCGATCCGACAAGTCGGCTGTCAGTGCGATAATCCGTGGCGATTGATCGAGCTGCAGCCTGCGGATGAGCCTGGCCGTGGCAATGCCGTCCATCTCCGGCATATGCACATCCATGAGTACGACGTCGAAGGCGCCCGAGCGAACGAGCTCCAGGGCCACGGCTCCACTCGATGCCACGACAGGTTCGTGACCGAGACGAACAAGGAGGGCATGCCCCACGTCGCGATTGACCGGATCGTCATCGACGAGCAGCACGGACAGCTTCGTTACCGGAGGTCTCACCTCGACAACGGCCGGCACCGGTTGCGCCCGATCGAGGGGAATGGACAGGGTAAACGTGCTTCCCTTGCCGAGTTCGCTGCGGACCGAGAGATCACCGGCCATCAGCCGCGCCAGCCGGCGGGAAATGGCAAGACCAAGCCCCGTGCCGCCGAACCGACGCTCGATATCGCTATCGGCCTGCACGAAGTCTTCGAAGATGCGCTCCTGAATGTCTGGCGCGATTCCGATACCCGTATCCGTGACCGACAGATGGAGCATGCCGGGGGCATCCGGCGTATCGAATACGAGATCGACCTGGATACCGCCCAGCGCGGTGAATTTGACGGCATTGCCGAGCAAGTTGAGCACCAGCCGACTGAGCTTGATCGGGTCACCGGCGACATCCGCGGCCACATCGCCCCGCATCGACAGGCCCAGCGTCAATCCCTTCGCCTCGGCCTCCTGCCTCAACAGATCCAGATCTGCTTCGATCAGTTGGTCCAGGCGAAAATTGCGTAATTCGAGCTTGTCGGCGCCCGCTTCGAGGCGGGCATAGTCGAGAATCGATTCGATCAGTGCGAGCAGGGTATCGCCCGAGACCTTGGCTGCCGTGAGCAAGCGAATCTGGCGCCCGTCCAGGTGGCTGTTATCGAGCAGTTGCAGCACGCCCATCACGCCGTTGAGTGGCGTCCGCAGTTCATGGCTGACCACCGCAAGGAAGCGCGACTTGGTTTCATTGGCCAGTTCGGCCGCCTGTCGCGCGTGATGCGCTTCTGCCCGTTCCTCGATCGCTTGATCGCGCGCCTGCGCGAGTTCGGTCGTCCGCGCCGCAACCCGTCCTTCAAGGGTCAGATATGACTCCCGCAACCGCTCTGCCATACGGTTGAACTGCTCGCCCAAGGTCTGCAGCTCGTCACCCGTCCGAATGACAAGTCTCTGATCGAGATCACCACTTCCGATGCGTTCAGCGCCTTCCGTCAGCGCACGAATGGGATCGGCCATACGGCGGCTGAGCAACAGCGCCGCGAGAAACGCGCAGAACAGCGAGACAAGCAGCAGCAGGGCCGAATTGAGCATCGACGCGTAAAGCGACGCATAGGCTTCGTGCGTTGGCAGTTCGACGAACACCTTCCAGCCGATCGGCGCGATGGATGTGTGAACGGACAGAACGCGTTTCCCCGCGAGATCGGTGACGACGGAACCCGCATCACTGTCGGCGCTGCCCGCGAGCGCGGACGCAACCTGCGGAAGCCCCGACAGATCGGTGTTCTTCAGCACAAGGCGGAGATCGGGATGGGCTATCAAACGCCCCCTTGTATCGACGACGAAGGCATTCCCCGCGTTCCCGACTTTGATCTGCGAGACGAGATCCCACATGAAGCGGAGATTAACATCGGCGATAGTCACGCCGCCATCCGCGCCGCTCACGGCAACGGTGATATAGGGCTCGGTCTCGCGGAAGAAGAAGATCGGCCCATAGTAGACACCGCGTGCCCTCGCATCGACGAATGCGGGTGACTGCGAAAGATCCGTATTGCTACGCACCGTGTCACGTACATAGCGCGACACCCGTAGTTGCTCGCGACCTTGCGGATCGAGTTGGGCGATTTCGGAGATCGCCGGCGTCAGGCGTAGCAGACGAATGCCGGTAACGCGCATCTCTTCTGGCGGAAGCATCTGTAGCGAGAGCTGGGACAACCAGACGAGCTGCCGCTCGATCTCCTTGAGAAATTGATTGATCTTGTCCGCCGCGGCACCGGCCTGCTCGCGTTGCACGGCGATCAGCAGGCGTTGCTGCTCGCGATAGGAGAATATCGCATCGACCACGTTGTTGGCGATCAGCGCTGCCGAAACGACTACCAGAAAGGAAACGAGATACTTGCGGAACAGACCGCCGCGTACCGGCGGTCGTGCATCGCGATCGGCGCCGATCGCGCTCATTCGATGATCTTGTCCGCGCGGGCCAGCAGCACCGGCGGCACAGTCAGGTTCAGTGACTTCGCGGTCTTGAGATTGATGATCAGCTGATAGGTGCGCGGCGATCGCACCGGCAACTCCGCGGGCTTGGCGCCGCGCAAGATCAGGTCCATATATTCGACCATCGCCTCCACCAGCTCCGAGCGCTCCGACGCCGCCGATTCATACTTGAAGCCGTAGGAGACCAGGCCACCTTCGGTCATGAAGAAGTGATAGGAATAGACCGCCGGGACCGCATTCGCCGCTACAGCGGATACGATCGCCTTGCGGTTGAGGACGGTGAACGCATCGGGCGTCACGACAAGTCCGCCGGCCGGTGCACCGCCGAGCCGGGCAATCTGTGCGGATATGTTGTCCGGTTCCGAAACCGGAAGCGGGATAATGTCAACGCCGAAAGATGACGCCATCTCCCTCAACGGATCGAGATAGTAGTCGCCATTGCGTGGCGCAGAAAGCGGATTGAAAATCACTCCGACGCGCTTGACGCGAGGCGCAAGCTCCAAAAGGATCTCCAGCCATTTGCTGCCCATCGATGGATGGCTAGTCATGAAGCCGGTGGCATTGCCCCCAGGGCGCACCAGGCTCTGCACAAATCCGCTGCTGACCGGATCCGCGGCCGTTGAGAAAACGAGCGGAATGCTCTGGGTCTCGCTCAGAATAGCTTGGGCGTCGAGCACGCCAGCCGTGACGATCAGATCCGGCGTCCGTGCCACGATCTGCTGGGCCATCGCCTTGCGTTGGACCGGATCGTTCAGACACGACAGCGCTTCATACTCGATCATACGCCCATCGACCCATCCAAGCTCGGCGAGTCGGGCCTTCATCGCTGCCAGCCGTGCAACGGTCATAGGCTCGTCATGGGCGGTGCTCAGCAGGAATGAGACGCGCCGCCGCTCGGGCGCCACCTGCGCGACGGCCAGGCGCGGCAGGGATAGGATCGCAGCAAACGCCAGAACACTTCGTCGATCGAGCGCCATAGTCTTTCGCATGAGGAATTTCCCAGCACAACCGCGAGACGTTGTACCGCGGGAGCGGACGTCCCACTACTCGCCTTTCTCAAATATCCGAAATGGACGATCTGAGCGAGAGCGATCAAAGCAGGTCGGGTTCGCTCGCCGCCGAACTCTTGGCAGGGCGACTCGCCCCCTATCTCCGTCTATCAACAGGTTCGCGGATCGTTCCGGCCCGGGCCTGCCTTGCCACCAAAACTGGCTATAATGGCCTGCAATATCCGCTCGGCTTCATTCTCTTTAGAGGCAAGGGAATGCTCAGCCTTTTCCGCGAGCCAGGTGAGGCGCCCCGCGGCCGACATCACTATGCCGCATCGAGAACGCTAACCATGCCGCACTGGGCCCGACGACATGCCGCAAACCTTGGGGTATAAACCTATATCAGAACCTATAGCGCCAACTGCTGCTCAAGCGGCTGCGGAACGCTTGCAGGCCATCCAACGGAAGCAAGAGGCGACCGGATTCGTACAAAACCGCATAGCTAGGCGCATGGGATCTGACGGTGGGCTCGTCCCCGGTGCGCTGTACGATGCCCGTCGGGCGAACCTCACGAGAGGCAAGTTACCTGAATCGTCAACGAGACTTACGCCGCCGACTAAAGGAATACTTAGCCATCTGGACAAGGAACGATCTTTCGCAGGCCCTCAATTACTGCCCGTATTATCTTCTGTGAAGTCGGAGAGAGCGACGCGCGCCCGGGCAAGATCTTCGCGGGCAACTCCGACAAGTTGCTCAGCCGCATCGAGCGCGGCAAAAGCCGCCACGGACGGCTCGGGGCGCTGTGCGGTGATCCTGACCCAAGCGGCATCGACCTCTGAAAGTGCTGCATGAAGATTAGCGATCGCCCGCCCAATCGCGTCGTATAAATCGGCTTCCTGATTTAACCACTGCATTGGCTTTCCTGACATCGATCTACACTTTCATTCAAGCCGGGCGTTTGCCAGCTCTCGAAGTAGAGCTCCGCCGACTATGCAGTAATGTTGCCTCGCTCTTTCACCATTGATCTGCCGTGCGCTTTGCCGGCGCATTTGCGAGCCCAACCTCGACGAGAGCGCTGCGACTCATGCCATTGCGATCGAACCGAAGCTCCAGCCGGCTACCCAGCGGTGTGAGACCGATTAAGTTGCGAAGCTGAGATGCACTTCTGATCGGCATGCCGTCAACTAACTTGACGATGTCACCTTTCCCGCGCGCGTCGGCCAAGTTCGCCGGCAGCCACATGATGAGCATGCAAAGAAGCAGAGGCCATCGGTTAGGCCGACGTCTAGTTGTCTTTGGTGATGAACGAATGAACATTTCTGTAGCAGGTTTCTCAGAATTGCCGTGGTCGGGCGCTCGACAGGCCCGACCACGGCGTTGCTGTTAGCCATTGTTAATCGAGATCCGGCGGACATCCTTTGCTTCGGCAGATTTGGGCACCGTTATAGTGAGTATCCCGTTCTTGAATGTGGCCGAGGTCTTGTCGTCGTCGACGTCCTGCAACGGTATGCGCCGCTCGAATCGGCCGTAATACCGCTCGCTGAATCGACGCTCCTTGTCTTCCGATTCCGACTTCTTCTCGCCTGAGATAGAAAGGACGCCGTCAGCGATTTCGAGGTTGACGTCCTTCTCGTCGAGACCAGGCAGTTCAGCGGTGATGCGCACCTCCTTATCCGTCTCGTCGATGTCGATCTGAGGCCACCCCAGCGCGCTCAGCGTCCGGGTCGACCCGAATGGGGCAAGATCAAAACCGCGAAATACGTCGTCGAACATGCGGTTCATCTCACGATGCAGCGTGAGGAAGGGGTTCGCGTCGGTTCCGCGATGAACGCCGACCTCGCGTCCAGTGCCGCTCCAGGGAATGAGATCTTTGAATGCCATCTTGTCTCTCCTTATTTCGAGCGACTTCCGCCGCGAAGGAGCTGCGGAAGTCGAGTCGTTGACGTGAGTTTCGCGTTCAGGCTGCTTTGCCGTCGATCTGCCGGACATTGGGGCCCGCTGAGCCTGCGATCGAAATACGGCGCGGCTTCATGGCCTCCGGTAGCTCCCGGACCAGGTCGATCTGTAACAAGCCGTTGTCGAACGTGGCTCCTTTGACCTGCACGTAGTCGGCCAAATTGAACTGGCGCTTGAACGGCCGCGAGGAAATTCCCTGGTACAGGAAGTCACGCTGTTGCTTATCTGCTTTGTGTCCTTCGACCGTCAGGACGCTCTGTTCGGCAGTGATTGCGATCTCATCCGCGGAGAAGCCTGCGACGGCCAGCGAGATCTGATAGCGGTCGTCACTCAGGCGCTCGACATTGCACGGCGGATAATTGTCCTCCGCACCGGTCTGCTGCGCCGCGTCGACAAGATCAAACAGACGGTCAAAGCCGATAGTCGACCGCCAAAGGGGGGCAAAATCGTAGCTAGTCCTCATAGCCAAATCCTCCATTGAGCAAGTTGGGTACGAGCGGGCGTCGGACACCTCAGGCGCCCGTCTCCGCCGGGCCCTCAAATGGCGCCCGGACCGCTCTTCGCGGCAAACTAGAAATTAGAAAAGGCCGATCTGGTTTCAAGTAGGCCCCCAAATTTTTAGGGAGGCTGCCAACGGTGCCGCTACCCTCCGCAGGCGCCACTCCTCGCAGCGCTCGAGCCCGGAGGCAGACTCTCGGCGTTCGGGTGTTACGGGATCCTTCGATCGCCGAACGCTGCGAAGCGTGTTGCGGGAAGTTTCGATAGTCAGGTCTCCAAACGTTGCAATTCCGTTTCCACCAGTTCGACCAAACGGGTCAAACGGCGGCGGTCTTCTGACGCAAGCTCGTTAGCCTTGAGAAGCCAGGCGCAATGTTCAATCACTTTGCGTTCGCTCTCAATCAGAAACGATCTGACGCCTGGTATCTGGATCGGTCCCGAAATGCGCGTTGCGTATGGAGGTCGGACACTGGTTGATAAATTCGACATGACCTGGCTAACGCGGGAAGTTTCATTGAAATCCCTTGTCTTCGAGGGGAGCCCGAGATCTGAATCCAGGCTCCCCTCGTTGCTCAGAAGTCCATTTTGGGTAGGGCCGAAACATTCGCCTTCTTCGGCGTGTCAGCCACGAGAGCCTCCGTCGTAATCAGCAGCGAGGCCACCGAAGCGGCGTCCTGCAGGGCGGTGCGAACCACCTTCGCAGGATCGATCACGCCAGCCTCTACCAGGTCTTGGTACTGGCCGGTCGCGGCATTGAAGCCCCAATTGTAGTCACTGCTTTCCAGCAGCTTGCCGACCACCAGGGAGCCGTCCCCACCCGCGTTCTGGACGATCTGTCGGGCCGGTACCTGGATGGCTCGACGCACGATGTCGACGCCAGCCTTTTGATCCGGGTGCGAGGTGGTTACGCCATCCAGCGCCTTGAGGGAGCGGAGGAGGGCCACCCCTCCCCCCGGGAGGATCCCTTCCTCCACCGCGGCGCGGGTCGCATGTAGCGCGTCATCAACACGGTCCTTGCGCTCCTTGACTTCGACCTCGGTCGCCCCGCCAACCCGAATGAGAGCAACGCCGCCGGCAAGTTTGGCAAGCCGTTCCTGCAGCTTTTCACGATCATAGTCAGACGTGGTTTCCTCGATCTGTGCCTTGATCTGCGTGGTGCGTGCGTCGATTTCGTTCTTGCCGCCTGCTCCATCGACGATCGTGGTATTGTCTTTGTCGATCACGACCTTCTTGGCCCGGCCGAGCATACTCAAGGTAACCTTCTCGAGCTGGATGCCGAGATCCTCCGATATCGCCGTGCCGCCGGTGAGGATCGCGATGTCCTCCAGCATGGCTTTGCGACGATCGCCAAAGCCGGGAGCCTTGACCGCCGCAATCTTCAAGCCGCCCCGCAGCTTGTTGACGACTAGCGTCGCCAGCGCTTCGCCCTCGATCTCCTCGGCAATGACCAGCAGTGGCTTGCCAGACTGGACAACCGACTCGAGGAGGGGGAGCATGGTTTGCAGCCCCGTCAGCTTCTTCTCATGGATCAGAATGTAGGGATCGTCGAGTTCGACCCGCATCTTCTCGGCATTGGTCACGAAATAGGGCGAGACGTAGCCGCGGTCGAACTGCATGCCTTCGACCACATCCAATTCGGTGTTGAGGCTTTTTGCCTCCTCCACCGTGATGACGCCCTCATTGCCCACTTTCCGCATCGCCTCGGCCAGGAAGCGACCGATTTCAGTATCCCCATTTGCTGAAATCGTACCGACCTGGGAGATTTCGTCGTTGGAGGTGATGCGTTTGGCATGCGATTTGAGATCGGCCACGATCGCTTCCACAGCAAGATCAATGCCGCGCTTGAGATCCATCGGATTCATGCCGGCTGCAACGGATTTTGCGCCTTCCTTGACGATGGCCTGCGCCAACACGGTTGCCGTGGTGGTTCCGTCTCCCGCGAGGTCATTGGTCTTGGAGGCAACTTCCCGCAGCAACTGGGCGCCCATGTTCTCGAACTTGTCTTCCAGTTCGATCTCCTTGGCGACGGTCACGCCGTCTTTGGTGATGCGGGGTGCGCCGAACGATTTTTCGATCACCACGTTCCGGCCTTTTGGACCAAGGGTCACTTTGACGGCATTCGCAAGCGTATCGACACCCCGAAGCAAGCGGTCACGGGCTTCGGTCGAAAACTTCACGTCTTTGCCAGCCATGATTCTTAATTCTCCTTTCCCTTTGATGACTGCAAGATCTCAGGCGGCATTCTTCAGCGAGCCTGTCTCTTCGACTACGCCTAGAAGGTCACTTTCCTTCATGATCAGCAAATCCCGGCCATCAATTTTCACTTCCGTGCCAGTCCATTTCCCGAAAAGGACACGGTCGCCAGGCTTTACGTCCAGGGGTACTAATTGTCCCTGCCCGTTGCGCGCGCCGGGCCCGACGGCAATCACCTCTCCTTCCTGCGGCTTTTCTTTCGCAGTATCGGGAATGATGATGCCGCCCGCGGTTTTTTCGGTTGCTTCAATGCGTTGCACAACCACGCGGTCCTGCGTTGGACGGAAATGCATAAACATCCTCCTTTACGGTCTAGCGATATCATGAGCCCGGCGCCGGACTGCGCGGGGCAAGGACGACCTAGGAGCCGCCAAAATATGGTTCAAGGGGATATGCGAAATTTCGAAGTCCGGCACTTGCCGGAAGGAGAGAGGAAGGCGGGAGTTCACAAAGGAACGAAGTACTTCGCCGTCCAGCCCTGCGCTATGCCATTCAACGGACGGCGAAGTGTCGAAGCTCAGCCATTTTCCATGAAATCTTGGCTGCGCCAGACCCAACGAGTGCAGCGCTGTTAGCCCGCTGCACCCACAGGAGCCCAGACGTTCTCGATCGCAGTAGGCTGATCGCCCCTCGAGCGCCAGGAATTTTCGCGAGCTTAACAGCCGACCGCCACTTTGGGCTCTTCGAATATGGGAAGCCGCACAGCCGGTGCGCCGCTCAGCGGGGGAGGACCATCCTCCTCGTCGAGGTCCCTCAAAGCACTCAGGATGCGTCCCACCGGGATAGCAGCGGACGAACCGGGAAGCTGCCTCAGCCACGGATTATTCTCGACGGCGAATGCGTCCGACGCCCATGCCGCCAGCACGCAGCGCTTTTCAAGGCTTGTCAGCACCGGGTCGGCCAGCACTTCTGACGGGTCACTGTAAGTCGCTGCCAGAATCGAGTTCGCATGAATGTCGAAGAGTGTCTGGTTCGATTTCATGGTCGTCTCCTTACTCCTTTCTGTTAAGACGGCGACGAGCGATGTAGAGCGGCCGGCCGGCAGGTCAAGAACATCGCCATGGCAGGAGCCAAAAAATTTGCGACTCCCCCTTGAAACTTTCTGCCGTTTTTTTTTATTTTAGAACCGTTGGACGCCAAACGTCGGGTCCAACGTGAGGCGGACGCCGGGGGTGTCCGGCGCCTGCTCATACCCATCTTGCTCATTGGAGGATTTGGCTATGAAGAATTATGACTTCGCCCCGCTCTGGCGCTCAAGCATTGGCTTCGACCGCCTGGTTGACCTCGTGGATGCAGCACGGCGCGCCAACGAGGACAGTTTTCCCCCATACAATATCGAACGGGTCGGGGATGACCGATACCTCATCTCGCTTGCTCTAGCGGGTTTTTCGCCCGACGAGATCACCCTGACGGCAGAGCAGAACGTTCTGACGGTCGAGGGCCGCAAAGGCGAACAAAAGCGTGACTTCCTTTTCCAGGGTATTTCCGGTCGCGCGTTCAAGCGGCAATTCAACCTCGCTGACCACGTCCAGGTGACCAGCGCGACTTTCGAGAACGGCCTCCTGCAAATCAATCTGATCCGCGAGATTCCCGAGGCCATGAAGCCGCGAAAGATCGCGATCAACGCTGCTCCACGCTCAAACGTCGAGCAACTTGAAGCACAGGCCGCCTAACGCCTTTTTCGATCGCTTTATGCAATCGTCCCGCGATGGCTCCAGCCGTCGCGGATTGGCGTGACGTCTGGAATGGCGTGCTGATCACTCGCGAAATCGTCAGGAGACAGGGATGACCCATTTCGCACTTCCGGCCTTGGCCGGCGGAGAAGGCCTCACAAATTATCTCACCGCTATCAAGCAATTTCCGCTCCTCAAACCTGAAGAGGAGCTCGCCTACGCCAAGCGGTTACGCGAAGACGGCGACACGGACGCCGCCTATCATCTTGTGACCAGCCATCTCCGGTTGGTCGCGAAGTTGGCGATGCGCTATCGCGGCTATGGGCTGCCTATCGCCGACGTCATTTCGGAAGGCAACATCGGCCTGATGCAAGCCGTGAAACGATTTGATCCGGCCAAAGGGTTCAAGCTTGCGACCTACGCAACCTGGTGGATCAAGGCAACGATCCAGGATTACATTCTGAGGTCCTGGTCGATCGTCCACATCAGCGCTACTTCGACCCAAAAGCGGCTGTTCTTCAACTTGCGTCGCTTGAAGAGCAAGATTGCAGCTCTCGAGGAAGCCGATATGCGGCCCGACCATGTCGCAATGATCGCGCATCGCTTGAACGTTCCCGAGAGCGAGGTGATCGATATGAACCGGCGGTTCCTCGGGGACATGTCGCTCAACGCAACTGCAAGAGAGAATGACGAAGAGGGAGCTGAATGGCTGGAGCGCTTGGCCGATCCTGCGTCGAATTTTGAAGAAGAAGTCGCGGAACGCAGCGAGCTAAACTGGAAGCGACAGGTGCTTGCGCAAGCGCTCGCTCAATTGAACGTCCGCGAGCGGCGCATCATCGAAGCACGATGGCTATCGGACACTCCGCTTACACTTGACGAGCTGGCTGCAGAGTTCAAGATTTCGCGGGAGCGGGTACGTCAGGTGGAAGTCAGAGCGCTCGAAAAGGCCCGAGCATATGCAGCGGACCTAACCGCGCCATGAGAGTCCCCTGGCGGATGGTCGTGATGGTCGTTGATTAGCTTGCCCGCGACGCAATCACGGGGCTGATTGGTCAAATGACGAAAGACAAGGCCATTCTCCATGCAGGAACTTGCTTCCGGCAGGATTCTGACCGGCCTGCATCGCAGGATGGCCGAGCCAGGCTCTGCCAGAACTAGGAGGACAGAGACCAGCAAGCGAGTATTTCGCCGCACTCCGCCAGCTCTATCTGCAGGTCGAACCGTTTGGCGTAGAGCCCCAGTAGCGCGTCATGCGTCGCGTCCGCCGAACTGCAAAGTCCATCTTTTGCAACGATGATGCGATAGCCCAGATCGACGGCGCTGAGGATAGTTGAAAGAACGCATACGTCGGTCTCCGCCCCTGTAATGATCAGGGTGTCGATGCGGCGCTCCCTTAGAAAACCATGGATGCCCGGGTTTGAGAACGCTGAATAGGCCGCCTTGTCGAGAACGACCGCGGGCGGAACGTGGCGCTGCAAAGGCTCCATGAGTTCGAGAAGCTGCGGATCCACGACCTCGCGCGTGACCAAACGCCATTTGCGGAAATAGCTTCGCCACATCCCGTCCGCCTCGTCCGGTGATACCGGCGGAATGAACCGGGTAAAAACGGTCCGGGAGGGTGCGCGCTCGACAAGACTGACCACCGCCGGCATGACGCGCTCCAGCCACGGCGTCGGCCATGGCCCATCCGGCCCGAACAGGCGCTGCATGTCCAGACACAGATGGACCGTGCGATTTCCGTCGATGTCCGAACGCAGTTCTCCCATGTTTAGCTCCGAGCCTTGCGCAATCGCTTGTAGATCCACCAGCAACAGCCGGCCGCCAACGCCCAGGCAAGGGATGCCAGGGCCAGACTGGTCCACGGCGCCGACGCGTCGGTGCGAAGGACCACTGCAGCGAATGCCATCAGCCCGACACTGCCCAGTGCCGCTCCGACGGCATCGAGTGCGGCGGCGTCCGCACCGCGCCGATCACCCGTCAAGCCGGCTTCCTTTTTTCGCCGCCGTTCGTGCGTCTCGACAAGCGTCGCGCTCGCGCACAGCATGGCAGGAAAGGCCAGGAAAAGACCACCGACGGCTGGGCCCCATAATTGCCCGACGAGACCGGTCATGACTGTCGCCGCTCCGCCAAGCAGAAATCGCACGACATATTCGTACCAGCGACTATCGCCCAGCGACGAGAATGACACCCTCACGATCATGGGTTCACCGCCGCATAGAGGCCGAAAGCGACCGCAAGCCAGACAGGCAACGCGAGGAGAGTGGCCAACGCGGCGGATAATCGCGTGCGTTTAAGGAGATGACAGGTCACGAAGCTGAAGGCGAGCAGCGCAGCTGCACCGCTGAGCATCGACCCGGCATGGATGGATACGGAATCTGATCCGTGGATCGAAGTCGCGAGCGCCAATGACACCAACGCAACCGAAGGCGCGGCCCCGAAAAGTCCCGCAAAAGACTTGGGCCGCAAGATGTCGCCAATCAGTGCGAAGACCGAGACGACGGCGCCGCCCGCAATGAAGCGGATGACACTCTCAGTCATGAGACCCACGACCCGTACCATAACCGGTCCAACGCCTGACGAGTCGCTCGACCAGGAGGCCTCCGACGAAACCCGCGACAACATCGCTACTCCAGTGCGCGAGTACGACGATTCTCGTCATCGAAAGTCCAATGGCGGCGCTCCAGGTAAGCTGCCGATACGGCGTGGGGAACGCCGACGCCGCGCCCGCCAGAGCGCCCACATGAACCGCGTGCCCCGACGGAAACGCATCGTTTGGGCGGCCTGATATCGGGACGCCATGCAAATGGCCGATCGCCGTTAGCCGGTCCGGCCGACGCTGATTGAAGACGTGTTTCAGGGCGTGGGGCAATATGCCGGTGACAACCGATGTCGCCAAAAGATGCGTGCCGGCAGTTCGTGTCTGCTCGCTGCCTCTTCGCGAGAGGAGCCAAAAGGCCACGGCGGCTGCGATGAGGACATGTTCGTCCGCCCCCCAGGTCAGAGCCTGTGCTGCCTGCTCGAAGGCGGAATTTGTGTGCTGCGCTACCGCTGACGCGATCTCGCGATCATAGGTCGCGGGCGTAACCGTGACCGGCCGCATGGCGCACCTCCCTTAAAATGACGATTGGATAACAGGCCTTTCCAACTACGGCTCTCCAGCCTGGTTCCCGTCGGGGCTAACAACGTGTCTTGAACCACGCAAAAATTCGAACGTTGCGGACCATGGGAACCAGTATCCCCGCCTCGTGTTTTTAGACGGCCGTACCAACCAATGGAGAACGAGATGTCCGAGAAAAACCTCAACGATCTTTTCCTCGATACCCTCAAGGATATCTATTACGCGGAAAAGCAGATCTACAAAGCGCTGCCCAAAATGGCCAAGGCCGCGAACTCCGACCAGCTTCGCGCCGCGTTCGAGAAGCATGAGGCGGAGACCGAAGTGCAAATCGAGCGCTTGGAACAGATCTTCGAACACCTTGGCAAGGCTGCCCGGGGTAAGAAATGCGATGCGATCGAGGGTATCCTCGATGAAGGCAAGGAGATCATGGAGGAATATGCTGACACTGCGGGGCTTGATCCTGGCCTTCTGGCAGCAGCCCAGGCTGTGGAGCACTATGAAATCTCCCGCTATGGCACTCTGCGAACTTGGGCAAACACGCTCGGTCTTAAGGACGCTGTGAAGTTGCTTGATCAGACCCTCGCGGAAGAAAAAAAGACCGACGACGCGCTCTCAAAGCTGGCCCTGACCGCCGTTAACGCCAAGGCGGCCTGATCGGACCGAGTTGCCCGATAACGATCCGCCCCGCCATTGCGTTTGCGTTCCGCTTCACGTCGGCACGCAGCGCATCGCGGCGCATGTTGAGCCACAGCAGACCGATGGGGCCGATAACCAGGCCGATGCCGCCGAGCGAGCCGAGGATCACCGGCGCGCGTCGCGTGGCGAACCAGGGTGCGCCAAGAGCTGAGGTTCGCTCGTGGGCGCTTACGTTACCGCGCGCTGCAAACGATGCAGCATGTAATCGATCTCTTCGCGCGCCTTTGCAGAAAGTGCGGAGCCCGGCTTGCGTTGAGCGTCCGACGCCAGAAACCCGCGCTTCATCATCACATATTTCCGCACGGCGAGGCCAACGCCCTGCTGCTGTTCATATCGCAAGAGCGGCAAGTGCGCATCGAAGAGATCATGCGCCTCGTCGCGCTTGCCGGCCTTCTGCAGCTTGACCAGCTCGACTAGCATATCCGGGAACGCGTAGCCGGTCATCGCGCCGTCTGCGCCGCGCTCCATTTCAAAGTCGAGGAACAGTCCACCATTCCCGGTCAGAATCGAGATCGGCCGCAACGACCCTTCAGCCTGGAACGCACGCAGCGTCGATATCTTTTCAAGTCCCGGCCAGTCTTCATGCTTGAGCATGACGCAGGACGGGTTCTCCTGCACGATCTGGCGGATGACTTTCGGCGTCATCTGTACCGACAGTGTCAAGGGATAGTCCTGGATCACGAACGGAATGTCGGCGCCGATTGCCTCAATAGCCTGACGATAATAGCCCGTGATCTGATCGTCGGTGCGCAGGCTCGGCACGGGAGCAATCATCACACCCGCCGCGCCGTTCTCCATCACGGTCCGCGACAGCGCGCGCATCGCTGCGAAACCCGGCGCCGAAACGCCGACGATCACCGGCAGTTTGCCGAAGCCCTTCACGAAATGCTTGGCGATCGCGATCGATTCCTCGGGTTCGAGCTTCGGCGCCTCACCCATGATGCCGAGCACCGTGACGCCGGTGGAACCAGCCTTGAGGTATCCGTCGATCAACGTGCCAAGCGAGGCCTCATCAAGACGACCATCGGGATGAAACGGCGTGGGGGCGATTGGGAATACGCCAGAGGCGGTTGCGTCGAGAGCCATGATTTTGATCTTTCAGATGCTGGTAATGAGACCGCCATCGACGCGGATGACCGAGCCGTTGACGTAGGATGCGCGGGTGCTGGCGAGAAAGGTGACCACATC
Source organism: Tardiphaga sp. (assembly GCF_041424195.1). Lineage (NCBI taxonomy): Bacteria > Pseudomonadati > Pseudomonadota > Alphaproteobacteria > Hyphomicrobiales > Nitrobacteraceae > Tardiphaga > Tardiphaga sp. The sequence continues at coordinate 78,103 of NZ_JBGMOE010000038.1, forward strand.
AGCATATTCTTGTGGCTCGCCATAACGGCCGGCAGGAATGCTGGCGGTGCTCTCCGCAGACACGTCCTCGACGGAGCGGCCTTCACGCTTTGCCTTCTGCTCGTCCAGGAAACGGATGCGACTGGTGGCAACCCGGCCTGGAAGCACGATATTGGCTGTGATGCCGTCACGTCCGACTTCGCGGGCCAGCGTCTTCGACCAGCCCACGAGCGACAGCCGCAGTGCATTCGAAATGCCGAGATTGGGAATCGGCGACACCACGCCGGACGATGTCGATGTCACGATACGCCCCCATTTGCGGGCGCGCATGCCGGGCAGGACGCGATCGGTCAGCGTGATCACCGACAGCACCATCTGCTCGAAGCTCCTGCTCCACAGTGCCGGGTCCTGCCCGGCAGCAGGCGTCGGCGGCGGCCCACCGGTATTGTTGACAAGAATGTCGACCGGGCCGAACGCCGTCTCGATGGCACTGACGCGCGCATCCATCGCGGCACGATCGGCCAGATCGAAAGCGACGGCCATCGCGTCGCCTCCACCCTGCTTGATCTCCGCGACGACACGATCAAGCGCGGTCGCGTCGATGTCGGCGAGCGCGACACGCGCACCTTCATTCGCCAGCGTCTTCGCGATAGCGCTTCCAAGGCCGCCGCCGGCGCCAAGCACCAGCGCGACCTTGCCTTGAAGTCCGAGATCCATGTCCTGTCCTTTGTCGAGATGCGAAATCGATATGCGTGTTGGCCTGTCAGTCCGGACCTCGATTTGGGTCGCGCTCGGCCACGCGTTGCAGGTAATCGGCCTTGCTGGAGTGCATGTGCTCGACGCAGAGCTGCGACAGCGCCCAATTGTCGTTGCCACGCAGCAGTGAAATCATCATATAATGCTGCTGGATCGACACCTGCAGCCCGTCGTGATCGGCAAGGTTCTTGGCACGCATGGGCAGTGTCAGGCCCATGTAATCCTGCAACGATTGCACCAGATACGGGTTTCCGCATGCCGCAAACAGAGCGATGTGAAACGCGTCGTTGGTGTCGTGAATGCCGCGCAGATCGCCGCGCTCTGCATGCCGCACATATTCTGCCTGAATGGCTTCGAGTTCGACGATCAACGACGCCTTGGCCGGCAACGGGATCATCAGTGCGGCCTGGCGCGTGAGCATCTCGCGCACCTCGTAGATCTGCTTCACCTCGGCCGCCGAATAGGAACGCACCGTCGCGCCGACATTCTTCTCCCGCTGGACGATGCCGGTATGCTCGAGATGCACCAGTGCCTGACGCACGAAGTGCCGCGAGGCGCCATAGCGTTCCATCAGATTGTCTTCGATCAGCCGCGCGCCCGGCGGCAATCGGCCGAAGATGATATCCTCTTCGACACGCCGGATGATCTCGGCCTGTTCATCGGCGCGCGACGCTATTTTGGTGACGGTCATCTGGCATTACCTCCAGATGCTTCGCGCCCTGACAGCCGGTAGCAATCCTCGACAAGGCGCAGGGTTTGCAGATTATCCGCGGGAGAGGTCTCGAACGGCGCGCCGCTTTGCAGCGCATCAATAAAATGCGCGATGGTTGCGTCATAGGACCCCTGATAGCCCGCAGCGAGATCGTAGGCGCGGATCTCGCTTTGTGCGCCTGTCAGCTTCAACTGCGTGCCATCGAGCCGGATCATACCCGTCGTGCCAAGGATTTCGAGTTGATCGGCCTGCGATATCGGCGCGCCATAAGCTGCAAAGCTCGCGAACAACGACACACCGGCGCCGCCGCGGGATCGCATCTGGATCACGGCACCGTCTTCACCCGCAATATCCGGACATGTTTGGGTCAGCGCCGCGGCGGTCACATCCAGCGGGCCCAGCAGCATGCGCAAAGTATCGAGATGGTGGATGAGCACTTCAGCTACCAACATGCGGGACTCGCCGCGCATGAACGGCTGGCGCTCGATCGCGGGATATTGGCCGTTCGCATCGGGAATCGTGCCCGATGTCAGCAGCGTCAGGCGCGCAGCCGTCACTGCGCCGATACGGCCGTCCCTGATCCAGGATGCAGCATCGCGATAATACGCACGAAAGCGCCAGTTCTCATGCACCATCAACCGGATGCGGCCGTCTACGTCACGAGCCAGGGCCTCGGCTTCTGCGAGTGTCGGGGCGAGCGGCTTCTGGCAGAGCACCGGCAGACCACGATCGGCGACGAGGCGCACCAAAGGTGCATGGAAAGCTCGCGGCGCAGCGATATCGACCGCATCGAGTTCACACTCCGCCAGCATGTCTTCCGCGCGCGAAAAGCATTGCCCGATGTTGAATTGCCGGGCGCGCACTGTAGCATTCTCCGACGAGGGATCGGCGATCGCGACGACCGCAGCACGTCCCGCGAGCTTCTGCCAGGCCTGCAGATGATATTGCGTGACCCACCCCGCTCCAATCAATCCGATCCGCAACGGCTTGCTCATTGCCTGATATCCCGACGCTTCTCGCCGATGATGGCCCGGCCCGTCATTGCGTCGAACACGAAGACCGCATTGGCCGGGAAATACAGATCGACGGTCTCGTCGATGGCGACAGGCACATGACGCGGCAATCGCGCCGTCCACTCCACGCCGGATTCGATTTCGACCAACAGCAAGGTTTCCGCGCCCAGCGGCTCCACCGCGATCGTGCGCCCGCGCACATGGCCCGCAGGCTCGCCGCCGAGCGCCGCCTTGTTGATATGCAAATCCTCGGCCCGCACGCCGATGGTTACCTTCTGGTCCGCCAGATTGCCCAACACCTGAGGCGACCAGCGCGTGAGCGCGGTCTCGACGCTCGGGCTGCGCGCCACATGACTGTCATCCACGGCAACAACGGCGGCCGTCGCCAGATTCATCGGCGGCGATCCCAGGAACCGCGCGACGAATGTGTCCGCCGGCTCCCAATAGACGTCGAGCGGCGCGCCGATCTGGGCGACGCGACCGGCATTCATGACGCAAATCCGCGTTCCCATGGTCATGGCTTCGACCTGGTCGTGGGTCACATAGATCATCGTCGATCCCAGGCGCTTGTGCTGCTTGATGATCTCGCTACGGGTATTGACGCGTAGCGCGGCGTCGAGATTCGACAGCGGTTCGTCAAACAGGAACACCATTGGTTCGCGCACCATGGCGCGCCCGAGTGCCACGCGCTGGCGCTGACCGCCAGACAGCGCGCTGGGCTTGCGCGTCAGCAGCGGCGTCAGACCGAGGATATTTGCCGCATCCTGCACCCGGCGCTCAATCTCGGCAGCGGCGAAATTGCGCCGACGCAATCCGAAAGCGAGATTGTCTGCAACGCTCATATGCGGATAGAGCGCATAGGACTGGAATACCATCGCGATGTCGCGATCCTTGGCAGGCACCTGATTGACCACGCGATCGCCGATCGAGAGCTTGCCGGAGCTGATCTCTTCCAGGCCCGCGATCATGCGCAGTGTCGTCGACTTGCCGCAGCCTGAGGGCCCGAGCAAAACCATGAATTCGCCGTCGCCGATATGAAGATCGACCTTGTCGACTACCACCGGGCCGGTCGGCCCATATTGTTTGGAGAGTTTGTCGAGGGTAACAACGGCCATGGCTGCCTCTTACTTGATTGCGCCGGCAGTCATGCCGCGAATGAGTTTCTCGGAGAAGAAAATGTACACGATGATCACCGGAATGACGGAGATCATGACGCCGGTGGCGATCATGCCGATGTCCTGGAAATGATCGCCCATGAAGGCGCGAATGCCGACCGGCAGCGTGCGCTTGTCGGGATCGGTGATCAGCACGACGGCGAACAGAAACTCGTTCCAGAGCTGGATGAAGTTCAGGATCAGCGTGGTGGCAATCGCCGGCATGCCGATGGGCAGCACGATGCGTCGGAAAATTTCGAGATCGCCATAGCCGTCGATCTTGGCGGCGTCGAACAGATCCTGCGGAATGCGCGCAAAGAACCCTTCCAGAAGGTAGACGGTCAGCGGCAGCTGCAGCGACACATAGACCAGCGTCAGTCCGAGCAGGCTGTTGTAGAGATTGTAGTCGACCAGGATCTGGTACAGCGAGATCAGGGTGATCTGCGGCGGGAAAATGATCGACGAGAACAGAATTCCGTAGACCAGCCGGTTGCCGCGGAAACGATAGCGCGCGAGCGCATGCGCCGCTGCCGCGCCGAGCAGAGTCACCACGGCGACAGCGCCCACCACCACGATCGTCGAATTCCAGAAATAGGTCGCAAAATCAGAATCAACCCAGGCGATCCGGAACTGCTCCCAATGGAATACTTTCGGCCACGCATAATGATCGGCGCTGATTTCGGCGGTGGTCCGTACCGACATCGTTGCCAGCCATAGGAACGGCCCCAGCGTGTAGATGGTGTAGAGACCCAGCACGAGAGCAAGCGCTCCGCGGCTGAAGAAGCGCGGCAATGGCGCGCGCTCCGCAAGCATGGCAGCCACGATCAGTACTCCAGACGTTCACGAGTCGCCAGAAGGCGATTGAGGATGATGACAGCGGCGCAGACCACCACGAACCACACCGACGCGATGGCCGAGGGGTAGCCGAGATCAAAGGTGTTCCAGTTGAAAGCGCGCTTGTAGACGTAGGTGGATACGGTTTCGGTCGCCCATAGCGGGCCGCCCTGGGTCATGATCCAGACCAGGTCGAAGATCTTCATCTTGCCGATGAAGGCGAGGATATAGAGGTTCAGCAAGGTCGGCCGCAGCATCGGCACGATGACGTAGCGCAGCTTGGCGCCCCAGCCGCAATTGTCGAGTTCGGACGCTTCCAGCACCTCGCGCGGAAGCGAATGGATCGCAGCGAGACAAACCACCATGTTGAAGCCGGCCCATTTCCAGGCATGGGTCACGATGAGCGCGCCAAGCGCCAAATTCGGATCACCAAGCCAGGACGACGCCAATGCCTCAAGTCCGACGGCGCGCAGCGTCGCATTGAGGATTCCCCAATCGTAGTTGAATATCCACATCCACAGGATAGCGACGACGACGTAAGACAGAAGGACCGGAGTGAACCACGCGACCCGCAGGAAGCGCGCAGCAGGCACACCTGCATACAGCGCCAGTGCGAGCAGCAGGCCTGTCACGACGTCGAGCACGGGCGCAATGAACGACCAGATGAACGTGTTCCGCACCGACACCCAGAATGTCTCGTCGGACATCAGCGCGCGATAGTTATCCAGGCCGACAAAGGTCGCATCGAGACCTTCGATGGTGAAGAAGCTGTCGTAGAAGGTTCGAAACGCCGGATAGGCGGTCAGTCCGACATACACCGCCAAGGCCGGCGCCAGAAAGACGGTCAGCACCCACCAGCTTGCCCGGCGCGGATCGGCCAGCGAGGGGGCTGCGTGCTGAGCCCCCTCCTCGGCAACGGATGGAACACTGATCGATGTCATTGTTACTACTCAGCTCTTGAAGCAGGCGCTGTCCATCTTCTCCGCGGCTTCCTGAACGCTCAGGAGGCCAGCCGGAAAAGCATTGTTCATCACCTGGGTGTAGGTCTCTGCACACCTGGCGCGGTAATACAGCAGCGGCGTGCCGAAGAAGTATTTGACGTTCTTGTTGCGTGCGTTGAGCTCCGCAAAGTAGTCCTTGCGCGGGCTGTTGATCTTGGCCGGGTCGGATTTCAGGCCGGTCTGCAGCGATACCTGCTCCATCCACTTGGTGCCGTTCTCGACGGTGGCGATGGATTTCATCAGCGCGCCGGCGCAATCCTTGTTCTTGCTCTTCGAATACATCACGAAGCTGCCGGCGACGGCGAGCGTCTTGCAGTCCGGACAAACGCCCTTGTCCATTGCCGGAAACTGCATGATGCCGAGCGGGAAATTGGCCGGCATGCCACCACCTTCCGGTGGCGCAAAGGCGCGACCGGTGAACCAACTTGGATCCGGGAAGGTCAGCGCGCCCGGCGTGTTATAGAAATAGAAGTGGGACTCACCGAGCTTCAGCGTGGAAAAACTCTTCGGATAGGCACCGGCATCGACCAGCCCCTTCATCCACGTCATGACTTCAACGACGCGCGGATCCTTGAACGACAGCCCGCCATTGAGCAGCTTGCCATAGTCCTCGGTACCGAGCTTGCGCAGCAGCGACTCGAAAAGAAGCAAGCCACCCGGGAACGGACGATCGCCGACGCCCTGCGACACCGGGGTGATGCCGGAGGCAACACCCTTCTTCACCAGATCGGTGAACTGCTCCTGCGTTAGCTGGAAGGACGCCGGCACATCCACGCCGACCTTCTTGACCGCGTCCTTGTTGTAGTAAAGCTCGACCGTGTAGGCCTCGACCGGCAGGCCGTAGACCTTGCCCTTCGATGTCCAGGCCGGTTTCGACCAGTCCTCGTATTGCGCCAGATCGACATAGCTATCCAGCGGCTCAAGGAAGCCTCCGGCGAGAAATTCCGGCTGATCTGGCTCCATGTAGAAAATGTCGGGCGCCTGCCCGGTCCGCACCGCCGATTTGGCCTGGGTGTAGAGATCCGCCTTCGGGATGAAGCTGAGCTTGACCGAGCACTGCTTGTTCGCAGCCTCGAAGTCCTTCACCCGCGTCGTGACCCAATCCTTCTTGGCAGGCTCGTCGGGCCAGTTGCTCCACATCGTGATCTGCGTGGCCTGCGCAAAAGCGGGAGCAGCGCTCGCGATGGTGGCCGCCGCGACAACCGCAGCCAGCCCAATTCTCCGTGCCGTCATGGTGATCTCCTCCGGATGTCTGTTTTTTATTGGGCCGGACCATGGAATAGGTCCAGCATCATTGTCAATAATAAATATCAAAAATGGCCATATTATCAATTTATACCGGCAACTCCCACTCTGATTATTGACAATCTGGACGGCGCCAGCGATGTAACGAAGAAAATCGGCTTTGGTGGCCGCAGGGGAAACGACATGTCCAAAGGGCTTCGCAAAGGGTTGACCAACTATGGCGACGCGGGATTTGCGCTATTTCTGCGCAAGGCGTTCATCAAGGCCATGGGCTATTCCGACGATGCGCTGGAGCGCCCGATCGTCGGAATCACCAACACCTACAGCGACTACAATCCGTGCCACGGTAACGTCCCTGCCATCATCGAGGCGGTGAAGCGCGGCGTGATGCTGGCCGGCGCGATGCCCATGGTGTTCCCGACCATCTCGATCCACGAAAGTTTTGCGCATCCCACCTCGATGTTCCTGCGCAACCTGATGGCCATGGACACCGAGGAGATGATCCGCGCGCAGCCGATGGACGCCATCGTGGTCATCGGCGGCTGTGACAAGACGCTGCCGGCCCAGATTATGGCCGCGGCATCCGTCAATCTGCCAACGGTGGTGATCCCTGTCGGGCCCATGGTCGTCGGTCATCACAAGGGCGAGGTGCTCGGCGCCTGTACGGATTGTCGCCGCCTCTGGAGCGCGCACCGCGCCGGCGAGATCGACGCCGAGGAAATCGAGATAGTCAACGAACGCCTCGCGCCCTCCGTCGGCACCTGCATGGTGATGGGCACCGCCAGTACGATGGCCTGCATCACGGAAGTGCTGGGCCTGTCGCTGCCGATGAGCGCGACCATCCCTGCCCCGCACGCCGAACGTTTCCGTCTCGCCGAAGCAAGCGGCAAGCGCGCCGCCGAAATGGCGGTCAGCGGCGGACCACGTCCCTCGGAATTGCTGACGCCGGCGGCTTTCCGTAACGCCACCGTCGTCATGCAGGCGATCGGCGGCTCTACCAACGGCATCATTCATCTCACCGCCATCGCCAACCGAACACCGTATGGTTACGACCTCGACATGCTCGACGAGATCGGCCGCATTGCGCCCGTGCTGATCGATCTGAAACCGTCAGGCGCTCACTACATGGAGCATTTCCATCACGCTGGTGGCGTGCCCAAGTTGCTCGCCGAACTTGGCGATCTCATCGACGGCAATGCACCGACCATCGCAGGCAAGACGCTGGGCGAAATCGCCGCCCAAGCTGAGATCGTTCCGGGGCAGGACGTCATCCGTTCTCGCGACAATCCGATCAAGGCCGAAGGCTCCATGGCCGTGCTCTACGGCAACCTCGCACCAGGCGGTGCGATCATCAAACGCTCGGCCGCAACGCCCCGGCTGCTGCAGCATACCGGGCGTGCGGTGGTATTCACTTCGGTCGAGGACATGGCCTTGAGGATCGACGATCCCGATCTCGATGTAACGGCCGACGACGTTCTGGTATTGTTGAACACCGGCCCCAAAGGCGCTCCCGGCATGCCGGAAGCGGGCTACCTGCCCATCCCAAAAAAGCTCGGCCGACAAGGCGTGAAGGACATGGTGCGCATTTCAGATGCCCGCATGAGCGGCACGGCATTCGGCACAATCGTGCTGCACATCACGCCGGAATCGGCCGTCGGCGGTCCGCTCGGGCTAGTACGCAACGGTGATCAAATCGAACTGGACGTCGGTGACCGGTCGATCAATCTGCTTGTCGATGAGGCTGAACTCGACAGGCGCCGCGCAACGCAGGCAACGGTTCATGCAAATCTGCCTGACCGCGGATACGCCCGCCTGTTTCAACAGACGGTGACCCAAGCCGACGAAGGCTGCGACTTCGATTTCATGATCGCGAAGAAAAACTGATTGATCATCTTATTCCACGATAGCGACAGGCGAAGTCCGCTTTGCGCCGCATAGCGGAAATGGGCTGATCTTGCTCGCGAACCTCGATTTATAAGTACCCGGCCTAGGGGTCCAGGACGTGACGTTGCAAGGGGCGCGTGTATCACCCGTGTGTATTGCCGGGTAGCCCTCAAGCCATTGTTTTCACTGAATTGTCTTTGGCGCCAACGGCTTACGAAGCCGATGGTGCGCCATTCAGAATAAAACTACGAACTCTTATGTTATTGAGATAGCGAGATAATTTCACGTGTTTTAACGCGTGCGTTTCCCTCGCCTTCCTTTTACCTGACTTTTCTATTTAGCTTATAGCGATGGCAGATCATCTGCCGTGATTGAAGTCCTACCGCACCGTCACCTGAACTCGATGCTACCCGGCACTTCAGTAGCCTTTAAAATTCCACGTATGGTTATTGGAAGACGGCTGGGTTTGGCCCGCCGCGTCCCAGGCGCGCACGATGATTTCGTTCTCGCCCGGCGCAAGATTGAAGACGGCGCTCCAGAAGCTCTAACTCCATGCGCCTGAATCGTTGATGTCAGCCTGAACCCACGTCTCACCGCCATCCCCTGAGACATCGACGCGTTGCACCATGCGTTTGGTCGCAATTGCGTAGCCGCGGATTGTCTGACGACCAGCTTTCAACTGCGCACCCGCTGCCGGATCGCATATTGCTGAGTTCAGTGGCATCGCGTTGATCGTGAAGCCTTTCGACCAATCCACCGTGTCTTCAGTCATATCGGGCGGCAACAGTTTATAATCTCGCTGGTGCATATGATTGTCGGATGGCTTTGACTGCACGGTGATCGACTTCAGCCATTTTGGACTGCGAACACCCGCGTATCCCGGCACGACGACGCGCAGCGGAAAGCCATGCTCAGGTGCCAACGGCTCACCATTCATGGCGAACGCTAACAAAACCTCCGGTGCCATGGCGTTGCTCAAGGGAATCGAGGCGCCGTATTTGAAACGACCTTCACCTTCGATCTCAACTTCGTCACAACATGCGAAGGCGACGTGATCCTGTGCAGCCTCGTCGACACGTGCTCTCCTCAACACGTCCAACAGACGAACGCCCGTCCATTCCGCATTGCCGATCGCGCCGGGTTCCAAAGGATCACCAGTTACCGGCTTTAGACGATGCACATCGGCACGGCGATTGCCGGCGCATTGCATTACCGCGACGATTGTCCGTTGGTCGAATGCACTCTTCAAATCATCCATCGACAGGTCGAGTCAGTTTTTGACGTTCCCCTCTACAGTAATCTTATGTTGTGATGCATCGAGACGCAGTATTCTCCCGTGACCTCGAACATAAAAATCAGAATGACTGGTGATGAATTTGGAACGCAGCCTCGCAAGCGGTGGTTCAGCGTTGAACGGCGACGTCGAATGAACGATCAGGTTTGCCTTGGATTTTTCGAGATCAAGCATGTGAGTTCTCCGTTTTCAGTTAGAACGTCCAAGCGTACGAAACGATCAATGGCACGACGCATTTGGGGCTCATTTAAGTGAGCGATCTGCCCAACGGGGGCATTCCATCGACGCTTCGGCAGCCGCATGCGCCGCGCTTCTGGTTTGCGATCGTCCTGATCGGCATCGGCGCCGGTGCAAGCGCCGCCGCTCTCACGCTCATTCTGCAATTCGTTCAGCGCGTGATGTGGCCCGGCTCTCACGAGACGTTGCTCGATGCGGCGATCGTCGCATCGCCATGGCGGCATGTGGCCATCCTCGTCGCTGCTGGGATGTTGACGGGACTGGGGCAGATCGTTCTCGGTCGGCTGTCACGCAGCAACAGCATCGATATCACTGCCGCGATCTGGTTCTTCGCCGGACGGATGCCTGCATTGCGCACGCTTGGTAGCGCCCTTCTGTCTGTCATCGTGGTCGGCATGGGCGCCTCGCTCGGCCGCGAGGGCGCACCCAAGCAAGCCGGTGCCGTGATCGCCAACGCACTGTCAGATAAATCCGGTTTCTCGGACGAGCAGCGCCGCCTTCTCGTCGCATGCGGTGCCGGAGCCGGAATGGCCGCCGCCTATGGCGTCCCACTGGGTGGCGCGCTGTTCTCGCTCGAAGTCTTGCGTGGCATGCTGGCACTGCGCCTTGTGCTGCCCGCGCTGATGACGTCGGTCATTGCGTCCGCCGTCGCCTGGCTGGTTTTGCCGGATGCGCCAACCTACATCCAGCCTGCCTTCACCCCCTCGGCGCTGATACTGATCTTCGCAGCTTTTGTCGGCGTCATCGCGGCCTTTGCATCGGTTGGGTTCGTGCGCATCATTGCGATTGCCGATCGCAACCGACCGGCCGGGACATGGCGTCTGTTTGCGCCGGTGTTCGTACTTGGTCTGCTTGGCATAATCTCGATTGCCCAGCCGCAATTGCTGGGTAACGGCAAAGACATTGTTCAGATGGCGTTGATGAACCAGATCGCGCCGGTCTTGCTCGTGGCGCTGCTGATCCTAAAGCCGCTCGCCACGATATGTTGTCTAGGCAGCGACGTTCCCGGCGGTTTGTTCACGCCATCCCTTGCGGCAGGCGCGTTGCTCGGCAGCGCAATCGGACAGGTGTGTGCCCTGATCTGGCCAGATGCCCAGCCGGGATTGTTCGCGCTGCTGGGCGCAGGTGCGTTCATTGCGGCGACAACACAGGGGCCGATTTCGTCCGTCGTCCTGTTGATCGAACTGACCGGACATGACCGGTCCTTCATCGCCCCGCTGATCGTCGCTGTCGTGATCGCAACCCTGATCGCGCGAACGATCGATCCGCGCTCGATCTACGATGCGCGGCTGACGGACCAGCAACTCCAAAAACGGCAAGAGCTGCGCGACGCCAATACGCGGTAACCAGCGCGGCTGGTCTTCAATAATTCTCCGACAGATAGTCAACGATCTTGCTCACGTCCGCCTCGTCGATCGGCGCGCCATAGACCTTGATCATCTTGGTCACTTCGGCCTGCCAGAAATTCGTTTTGAAAGCCGGGCCCTGCGGCTGCGTCTTGACGTAATCCGACGAGTGGCACGCCGTGCAATTGTTCTCGAATGTCTCAAGGTTCTTGCCGGGCTTCATCGTGACGGTCTCGTCGGGCAGTTGATAGCCGACCGGCTTGGCGCTCGCAGCGATGCTCGATGTCGCGACGGCAACGGCACACACGAAGTATTTCAATGTGGTCATGATCTGATCCTCAAGCCGCCGTCATGCGCGTGGTCTCGACGACGTTGCGCAGATAGCCGGCCGGATTCCACAACGCCTCCATGGGCTGGGTCTTGCCGTCATTGCTGGTGGCTCGAACCTTCAATTCATGATCGCCAGATGTAAGCTTCACAGGCAATGTCCACTCGCGAAACGAGAACTTGCCGAGATCCTTGCTGAGCGTTGCCGTGGCCCAGGTCTTGCCGCCATCGCTGGAGACCGCGACGTCCTTGATGCCGCTGCCGCCATCGAAAGCGATGCCCTTCAAAGGCGTTTCGCCAGCCTTCAGCTTCGCGCCATCGACGACATTGGTGATGAAGGACCGCACGGTGAATTTGTTGATCGGGATCGTCGCCTTCGGCGCGGTGCCGGGGGCAACGCTGTTGTTTTCCGTGTCGGGAATGCGATACGCGGACTTCATCCAGAAGCCGTCGAAGACGCTGTCGATCACCGTGATCTCGTTCAGATGCTTGACCCAGTAGGTGCCGTAATAACCCGGCACGATCAGTCGTAGTGGGAAGCCGTTTAGAAACGGCAGGTCCGCGCCGTTCATCGCATAGGCCAGCATGACCTCACCATCGCGCGCGTGATCGATGTCGAGCGCTTTGGCAAAATCTGGGGTCTTGTCGCTGACCGGCCCATCCATGCCGGCGAATATCACCTGCTTTGCGCCGCTTTGCACGCCCGCTTGATCCAGCACAGACTTCAGCGACACGCCTTTCCATAGCGCATTGCCCATCGCACCATTGGCGAGTTGCCCGCCTGCGACACGCGGCGTCACGAAGCCGCGACTGTTGCCGGAGCATTGATTAACGGCGACGAGTTCGACGGACGGCAGCTTCTTGATGTCGGCAAGCGACAGCGTTAGCGGCTTGTTCACCTTGCCCTTGATCGCAAGGGAGAATGTCTCGGGATCGAGATCGTAGGGAATATCGGCGAGGTGATAGCGCACAAAGAACGCATCGTTCGGCGTGATGACGTTGTCGTTGAACACCGCGAATGGCGTTTCAAGCTGTGGCGGTCGGCTGGTCAGGCCAATCATCGGGCGCTTTTGTGGATACGTCACCAACGGCCGTTCGCCGTTCTCGAACGGCAGCGTCACCATTTCAGCTGCGAAGCCTGCAAGCGACGATCCGCCGATCATGCTGCCGCCCGCCAGGATAGAAGCACCGCCCTTCAGGACGGACCTGCGGTTCATCATCGTTTCTCTCCTTGGGACATATTCCCGTGATCGATCAACGCATGCAATCTGGATTTATTCCAGCCGATGTTTTTGATCGATGCGTCGGTTTGGGTTTGAGATACTAAGTAGCGGAGTTCGTCAGACGCCGCGTCGTTTCGGTCACGACGCGGAAACCGAATATCAAGAGATCTACCGTGCCCCAGCTACCCGGATACTGTTCGCGCCTCTCGCGCAATGACAATTCCGCGATGGGCGCATTGTAGGCGTTTGCGTGGATCATCTGACGGACTAGATCTAAATTATTGTCAACCGCGGCCCTGTCGGATTGTTCGTCAAGGTGCGCAGCAACCGTGAAAGGGCCAAATCGAATGCCTCAACCGACTTTCGATTCCGTTTCAGATTGAATCAAATTTTACGAACGATGCCGCACCGACCAAGCGATGTCCAAGTTTGGGCGAAGGTGTAGTAGCTACGGAGATCGATGGTGCGATTGCATAAGCCGGACCATCGCCAAACATTGCCTCGATGCTTCGAACGCACGTGATCACCTTCTCGTCCGCCAAGCGGTAGTAAACCAACTTCGAAACCCGACGTGTCTTCACGATCTCGGCGCGCCGCAGCTCGGCAAGCTGCTGGCTCAAGGCCGGCTGGCCGATGCCGGTCGCCTCCTCGATCTCCCCGACCGTATGCTCGCCGTCGACCAGTCGCGACAGGATCATCAAACGCTGCGGCTGCGCGTAGGTCTTGAGACGTTCGGCAGCGACGGCGGCAGCGGCCCGAGAAGCATAGAGCGTCATTTTCCTGCATCCGCCTGCGTCTGGAAGAACCAGTGCTCGTCGTCTCCCGCCAACACGGCGTGCTGGTGCTGTGGCGGCGCGACCAGGAGATCTTCGCCTGGTTGCCATCCTTCTGGCGCCAGGACATCGCCGTCCGACGTTCTCTGAAGTGCCGCGACCATACGGAGCATCTCGTCCACCGAACGACCAACGTTGATTGGATACCACGTCATCGCCTGGATGACACCTTCGGGATCGATGAAGTAGGTCGCCCGCACCGCGGAGGAATCGACCGATTGCGCTTCGATCATCCCATAGGCTCTACCGACAGCCATCGAGGGATCCTCGATGATTGGAAATGGAATCGTGACCGAGAATTTCTGCCGGATCGCACGGACCCAGGCGAGATGTGAGTAGAGGCTATCGACCGACAAACCGAGGAGGGCGCAATCGCGGGCGGCGAATTCTGCTGCCGCCTTTGCGATACCGACAAACTCGCTGGTGCACACCGGCGTGAAGTCGGCGGGGTGCGAGAAAAATACCAGCCATTTGCCGCGATAATCGGACAACTTCACCTCGCCCAACGTGGACCGAGCCTGAAACGTCGGCGCGACGTCGCCGATGCGGAGAGCGCGAGGAGGAGCGGGAAGCCGCGGCAGAGCGTTCATTTCAGTCATGACCGTTGATTGACACCAAAATCCTATTGACGCAACTCAGATACACGATTACACACATATTGTAATCAATAAAGTTGAGATGGGGTGCGCTATGACCGATTTCCTCTTGGAGCAGGCTGCGACAATTATCGGCAAGGCCCAATGCGGTTCGGGTCGGAAGCCTTTCGTCCAAAGTTTTTTCGACGAACCGACTAATACCGTCAGTTATGTGGTCTTCGACGCGGCCACCCGAGAGGCGGCTATCGTCGATAGCGTGCTCGATTACGATGCGTCGGCCGGCCGGACTTCGTTCGCATCAGCCGATGCGATCATCGCTTATGTGACAGCCGAGAAACTGACGGTCATTTGGCTTCTGGAAACGCACGCCCATGCGGACCATCTGTCGGCGGCGCCGTATCTCAAGGAAAAGCTGGGCGGAAAGCTCGCGATCGGCCGCCAGATCGTCCAAGTGCAGAACGTATTCGGAAAGATCTTCAATGAAGGTACGGATTTCGCGCGCGACGGTTCGGAATTCGATCGTCTGTTCGATGATGGCGACCGCTTCGAGATCGGCGGGCTCCAGGGAATGGCGCTGCACGTCCCCGGGCACACGCCGGCCGACCTCGCCTATGTCATCGGCGATGCCGTCTTCACGGGCGACACGCTTTTCATGCCAGACTACGGCACGGCGCGCGCCGATTTTCCAGGCGGCGACTCACGCCAACTTTTTCGGTCGATCCGGCGGCTAATGGAATTGCCGGAACACACGCGGCTATTTCTCTGCCACGACTACAAGGCAGCGGGGCGCGATCGCTTCGCCTGGGAAACCACGGTCGGCGCTCAGAAGACCGGCAACGTCCACGTTCATGAAGGCGTCAGCGAAGACGATTTTGTTGCCATGCGTGACGCGCGCGACGCGACCCTTGGTATGCCGAAGCTGATCCTTCCATCGATCCAGGTGAACATCCGAGGCGGACACCTACCCGAGCCGGACACAAACGGAACGCGCTATCTCAAAATTCCGCTGGACGTGCTGTGATGGGGGAGTTGTTCGCGCACGCGCTTCCTTTTCGAGGATTGGTAGGCGGCCTGATGATCGGTGTCGCCTCTGCCATTATGTTGCTCGGCCTGGGACGGATTGCGGGCGTGAGCGGCCTTGCCGCACGAGCGGCCGGAATCGCATCCGACGGTGCTCCCCGCGTGCTCGCCATCGCTTTCATTGTTGGACTGCCGATCGGCGCTGCGCTCATCACACTCATCCTCGGTCCGGTCGAGGCGCGCTTCGAGCAGGGCTTCACAACCTTGATCTTGGCCGGCCTGCTCGTCGGATTCGGAACGAGAATGGGAAGTGGTTGCACCAGCGGACACGGTGTCTGCGGCATGTCACGTCTTTCAATTCGCTCGTTGATCGCGACGATCGTCTTCATACTGGCGGGTATCGTGACTGTCGCCCTCATGAACGCGATGGGGGTCCGACAATGACGCGTCAATTTCTCCTCGCACTGCTCGCGGGCGCGCTGTTCGGCGCAGGACTTGCTGTCTCCGGCATGGCGGATCCGCAGCGCGTGCGCGGCTTCCTCGACCTGTTCGGCGCCTGGGATCCGACACTCGCCTTCGTCATGGGCGGGGCTTTGATCCCGATGGCCATCGCCTGGCGCGTCCAAAAGCGGATGTCGGCACCGCTGGCCGCCAAAAGGTTCGTCCTACCCTCCACGCGCGATCTTGACCCGCGCCTCATCGGCGGGGCTGCACTGTTCGGCATCGGCTGGGGTACTGCCGGGCTCTGCCCCGGTCCCGCCATCGCCGATCTCGCCGTCGCCCCCAGCCCTGCCGCCGTCTTCGTCGTGGCTATGCTGGCCGGCATGCTCGTTCACCGCCTACTGCCCGCCGCTCCGGCAAGGCAGTCTTCCCTGGAGACGTCCAATGTCTGAGACAACTCATACCGGTCTGCCGCGCCTCAATGCGCCCGCGCCTGCCTTTTCCGCCAAGACGACACATGGCGATCGCTCACTTGCCGACTACAAAGGCAAATGGCTGGTGCTGTTCTCGCACCCGTCTGATTTCACACCCGTTTGTACGACCGAATTCATCGGTTTCGCCGGCGTCGCAGAAGAACTGAAGGCCAAGAACTGCGAGCTACTCGGTCTGTCGATCGACAGCGTCTATTCACACATCGCCTGGACACGGAACATCGCCGAGAAATTTGGCGTCGAGATTCCTTTTCCCATCATCGAAGATCTGAAGATGGATGTGGCGCGCTCCTACGGAATGATCCACGAAGGCGCGAGCGACACCTCCGCCGTACGCGCTACCTTCATCATCAATCCCGAAGGCGTGCTGCGCGCCATGCTCTATTATCCGATGAGCAACGGTCGCTCGATCCCCGAGATCGTCCGCCTAGTCACCGCCATGCAAGCAAGCGACGCCAATGGCGTGGCCACCCCCGCCGGATGGCAGCCGGGCGACGACGCGATCGTCTCTCCGCCGAAGACGGTCGAGGCCGCCAACGCCCGTGAGGGCGAGGGCTTCAAATACACCGACTGGTACTTCTCGACCCGGCCGATCGCCGCCTGAGGTCGCAATCCGGTGCGGTCGCATTGGCCGCGCCGGCCCCCTCTCAACCGAAGGACTCTCGCCGTGAAGAACATGGGAACGACAGACCGGATTGTCCGGCTCGCCGTCGTCATCGCAATCGCTGGCGCATACGCGGCGGGTCTCATCGCCGGCACGCTGGCCGTCGTGATGGGGGTCATCGCACTGATCCTGTTGATGACAAGCCTGACCTCGACGTGCCCCGCATACATGCCATTGGGCTTGTCGACGCGGCCTAAAAATCGCTGACGCTGGTTTCACAACCCCGTTCAAGGACAAGTCTCATGCCTTTCAAATTCCTCACCCCGTCTCTGTCGGTCTCGCCTCAGCTTACCCAGGCCGATGTAGCAGACGCGGCGCAGCAGGAATTCCGCGCCATCATCGATAACCGGCCGGACGGCGAAGAGCCTGGTCAGTTGTCGGCGGCGGAAATGGAGACGCTCGCCCAAAGTCACGGCATGGGGTTTGCGCACGTCCCGACGATCCCCGGCAAGATCGGCGATGTGGAGGTCGCGCAGATGGTCAGCGCCCTCGCGCGCCTCGAAGGACCGGTGCTCGCCTATTGCAGGACAGGCACGCGATCGACGACGCTGTGGGCGTTGTCCCAAGCCGGTGTGCAGCCGGCCGACACGATCATCGCAACCGCATCCCGAGCTGGCTACGACCTCGAAGTGCTTCGTCCCAGACTGGCGATGCACACGACCCGACCGGAAGGTACCAATCCTGCCCGCGCCGATATCGTCATAGTCGGCGGCGGATCCGCCGGTCTTGCCACCGCGGCATCGTTGCTCGAGCGTGACCGCCATCTCGATATCGTGGTCATCGAACCGCGCGAGGAGCACGACTACCAGCCCGGCTGGACGATGGTCGGGGGTGGCGTCTTCAATCGCGAACAAACGAGGAGGACCGAAGCCAGTGTCATGCCGGCAGGTGTGCGCTGGGTCAAAGGCGCAGTGGCAGATTTCGAGCCCGAGCAGAATCGGGTCATCCTCGTTGACGGCAGTATCGTTGCCTATCGTGCACTCGTCGTCGCACCCGGCATCGTCCTCGATTGGGAAGCGATCGATGGTCTGACTGAAACGCTTGGACGAAACGGCGTCACCTCGAACTATAGCTACACGACGGCGCCGTACACTTGGGATCTGGTTCGCAACTTCAAGGGCGGCACGGCCCTCTTCACCCAGCCGCCGATGCCGATCAAATGCGCCGGCGCGCCGCAGAAGGCGATGTATCTGTCCTGCGACCATTGGCTGCGGAACGGAGTGCTGAAGGACACGAAAGTCGCTTTCCATAATGCCGGTGCAGTTCTATTCGGTGTCAAGGAATACGTACCGCCGCTGATGGAATATGTCGCCAGATACGCGATCGACCTTCAGTTTGAGTCCACGCTCGTCGCTGTCGACGGGGCCAATCGCCGCGCGACCTTCCGTGAAAGGACGGGTGAAGTCACCAAGTCCTTCGATATGCTTCATGTCACGCCGCCTCAGAAAGCCCCGGCCTTCCTTGCCCAAAGCCCGTTAGCAAACGCGGCGGGATATACCGATGTCGATCAAACCAGCCTGCAGCATGTTCGCTACGGGAATGTCTTCGGACTTGGCGACGCCGGATCCACGCCGAACGCAAAGACCATGGCCGCTGCGCGCAAGCAGGCGCCGATCGTTGCCGAAAATCTCTTGGCGGTTATACGCGGCAAATCACCTACCGCGATCTACGATGGTTACGGATCTTGTCCGCTGACCGTCGAGCGAGGCAAGATTCTCCTCGCCGAGTTCGGGTACGGCGGAAAACTGCTGCCGAGTTTTCCAAGCTGGATCATCGACGGCACGAAACCGCAACGCCTGTCATGGCTCCTAAAATCCGAAGCATTGCCCTGGATCTACTGGAACGGAATGCTGAAGGGTCGTGAATGGATGGCTAGGCCGCAACACAGCGACGCGACATGATGCTCGAACCTATCCAGTATTTCCTTGGCGCCTTCTCCGGAGGTCTCGTCGGCTTCACCCTTGGCCTAGTGGGCGGCGGCGGATCCATTCTTGCCGTGCCGCTGATGGTTTATCTCGTCGGCGTTTCGAACCCACACGTGGCGATCGGCACATCCGCTCTCGCCGTGGCTGTCAATGCGGCGACCGGGCTCTTCAGCCATGCGCGAGCACATACGGTGAAGTGGCGATGCGGCGGTATGTATGCCGGCGCAGGGATAATCGGCGCGATCGGCGGGTCCACGGCGGGCAAGGCTTTCGATGGGCAGAAGCTTCTTTTTCTCTTTGCGCTGGTCATGCTTGTCGTCGGCGCACTCATGCTTCGCGGGCGAAACGCAATTGGCATTCCGGGAGCGCAGTGCAATCGCGAGAATGCTCCGAAAGTCCTCGGTTACGGCCTTGGCACAGGCATTTTCTCCGGTTTCTTCGGCATCGGTGGTGGCTTCCTGATCGTTCCCGGTCTTGTCGCCTCGACGAGCATGCCGATCATCAATGCGGTGGGTACGAGCTTGGTAGCGGTCACCGCTTTCGGCCTGACGACATCCCTCAATTATGCGCTTTCGGGCTTCGTTGACTGGCCACTCGCTGGCGTCTTCATCGTGGGCGGAATTGTCGGCGGTTTAGTCGGAACTAAAGCGGCAAAGCGCTTGTCGGGCAGCGGATACCTGACGACAGTATTCGCCGCGCTCATATTCGTGGTCGCCGGCTACATGCTTTGGCAAAGCGCCAAAGCATTCACGGCTTGATGGTCAGGACAGGGCGTGAAAATCGGCAGCATGATCGGACGACTGGAAAACGCGCTGGCCCCGTCACGCCGCCTTGCAGCAGCAGTCGATTCCATCTTCCGGATCGGCACCAGCCTGATCTTCATCGTCGGAGGGCTCGGGCATTTCGGCAGGCACGGCGAGATGCTCGCACGCATCGACGAATCGCCATGGCGCGATGCGGTCATGTTGGTCGGTAGCCCATCGATTCTGCTTTGGCTCAGCGGCGGAGTGTTCGTGATTTTCGGTTTCATGCTGGCGCTCGGATATGCCACGCGAACTTCCGCGATGCTGTTGTTCGCTGCATTGGTGCCGATCACGATAGCCGTACACGTTGCACCGGGCCATACCGGACCATTTCTCAAGAACATCGCAATCCTCGGATCGCTGCTGCACTTCTACGCCCGCGGCCCCGGTTGCTTCGCCATCGACTCCCGTTCTCAAGCAAAGGCGGCTTCGCCGTGTTCGAATCCCTCGACGCAGTAATCCTGGCGCGCATCCAATTCGGCTTCACGGTCAGCTTCCACTTCATCTTTCCGTCCTTCTCGATCGGACTGGCAAGCTATCTGATGGTGCTCGAAGGCCTCTGGTTGAAGACGGGACGCAGCATCTATCTCGACCTGTTCAAATACTGGCTGAAGATCTTCGCCGTAGTGTTTGCCATGGGTGTCGTCTCCGGAATCGTGATGTCCTACCAATTCGGCACCAACTGGTCGGTCTTTTCCGTAAAGACCGGACCGGTGCTCGGACCACTGATGGCTTATGAAGTGCTGACGGCGTTTTTCCTCGAAGCCGGATTCCTCGGCGTCATGCTTTTCGGCATGAGCAAGGTCGGAAGAAATCTCCACTTCGCTTCCACCTGCATGGTCGCGCTCGGCACTTTCATTTCCGCGACTTGGATCCTCAGCGTGAACAGCTGGATGCAAACACCGACCGGCTTCGCGATCAATGCCCAGGGCCAGTTCGTCCCTGCGGGATCGTGGCTCGCGATCATCTTCAATCCCAGCTTTCCCTATCGCCTCGCCCACACCGTCATCGCTTCCTACCTTACAACGTCGCTTGTGGTCGGGGCGGTCGGTGCTTGGCATCTGCTGACAGATCGTGCCAATCCGTATGCCCGCAAGATGTTCTCCATGGCAATGTGGATGGCGGCGATCGTCGCGCCGATCCAGATCTTCGCGGGCGACCTGCACGGACTGAACACGCTAGAGCATCAGCCTGCCAAGGTGATGGCGATGGAGGGCCACTATCAAAGTCATCCCGACGGGGCGCCGCTGATACTTTTCGGCATTCCGAATAGCGCAGAGAAGCGGATCGACTACGCGATCGAGATACCGAAAGCTTCATCGCTCATCCTGAAGCACGACCTGAACGCTCCCATGGCCGGTTTGGATAGCATTCCGGACAACCTCGAGCCGCCAGTGGCCGTCGTGTTCTGGTCGTTCCGCGTCATGGTCGGTCTCGGCTTTGCCATGCTGGGACTGGGCTTATTAAGCCTGATCGCCCGCGCTCGTGGATCGCTTTACGAGTGGCCTGTCCTTCACCGCCTTGCCGTCGCGATGGGGCCGAGCGGCTTCGTCGCGGTCATCGCTGGCTGGATCACCACGGAAGTTGGGCGCCAGCCGTACACGGTCTACGGTCAGTTGCTCACCGCACAGTCTCATTCGCCGCTGGCAGCGCCGGCCGTGGCGGCATCTTTGCTGGCCTTCGTAATCGTCTACTTCGCGGTGTTCGGAGCAGGCACGTGGTACCTGCTCCGCCTGATGGCGCATCCGCCTCAGGCCCAAGAGGCAGAACTGCCCCAAACACCGATCCGGTCCGCAGGCATCACGCCCGCACCCGCTTTGGACGGCGCTCGCGCGCTGGCGGAGTAGACTATGATTTACCACCTCGATCTCACTACCGTCTGGGCATTCATCATCGCGTTCGCCGTGTTCGCTTACGTCGTCATGGACGGCTTCGATCTGGGCATCGGCATCCTTTTTCCATTCTTCGCAGTCGGCCAGGAGCGCGATCAGGCCATGAACTCCATCGCTCCGGTATGGGACGGCAACGAGACTTGGCTCGTGCTCGGCGGCGGCGGCCTGTTCGCTGCTTTTCCGCTTGCCTACGGCGTCATCCTCCCGGCCACCTATCCACTGATGATTGCCATGTTGCTAGGGCTGGTCTTTCGCGGCGTGGCCTTCGAGTTTCGCTGGCGCGACCCTCGTCATCGCGCACTTTGGGATCTTGCCTTTACGTTTGGCTCGATCATTGCCGCCCTCGCGCAGGGAATGATCTTGGGGGCGCTCCTGCAGGGCGTGACCGTCGTCGACAACGCCTATGCCGGCGGTTGGCTCGATTGGCTGACCCCTTTCAGCCTCCTGTCGGGAATAGGCGTACTCGTCGGCTACGCGTTGCTTGGTGCCACTTGGCTCGTCTGGAAGGTGGAAGGAACGGCTCAAGCCCATGCGGTTCGATTGGCGCGGGTCCTGGGTATCGCCACGCTGCTCGCTATGGGCGCCGTCAGCGCCGCGACGCCGTTTCTGGACTATGCCTATTGGCAGCGCTGGTTCGAGATGCCCGGCGTAATGTTGACGGCCCAAGTGCCCATTCTCGTCGTCATAGCTGGCCTACTCTTCTTCAAGACTCTCAATGCCGGAAACGAGCGGATGCCCTTTCTGATCGCGCTTGGGCTATTCCTGTTGGGTTTTACCGGGCTGGGCATCAGCATGTTTCCCTACATCGTCCCCGATCAGATCACGATCTGGGATGCTGCAGCACCCGAGCAGAGTCAGATCTTCATGCTGACTGGTACGCTCGTCATCGTTCCGATCATTCTTGCCTACACCGCCTGGGCCTACTGGGTCTTTCGCGGCAAGGTTGGAACCCACGGGTATCACTGATGACCGAAGCCCCTCTATGGCAACGTCTTGCGTGGCTTGCAGGCATTTGGACGGTGAGCGTCGGCGGGCTGGGCATGATCGCTTTTGCCATCCGTATCTGGCTGAAAGCTTAGCCATATGGCCGTCGACGCCGAACGACGCCACCGAATGTTAGCTTGAGGTCTAGCGATCGGATCGATCGCAAATCGCGCCTTTGACGCCTATGGCCATGGCGAGATTTTTTAATAGGAACGGACAATGCGATGCGCCACGTTCAAAAGAAAAGATCGTTTCCAGGCGCTGACTTTGAAGCAAGCGAACGAATGACGATCGAGGTGGAAAACGACGAACGCTCGATGATCGCAGGAATTAGGCAGCTCCGGGAAATCGAGGGAGTCGGTCTGGAAGCTTTGGCTTTCGTACTGGGAACGCAGTCGGCGCAACTTTCGCGACATCTGAACGGCAAGTGCGGTACGTACCTCTCGAGCTACCTGCGGATCGCCCGAGCTCTCGGATTCAGGTGCGAGATCCGGTTCACGAAAGTTGCGCAGGACCCGTGCACCACGACGGCTCTAAAGACATCGTCAACGAAGATGCTTCGACAGAAACCGTCGGGTCCGAAGGCATGGACCGCTAAAGCTGAAGGTTCAAAAAGCACATGATTCTCTATGCCAGGCCTAATGTGATTCCGTGGCCGCCGATTCTACTGGCGACGGCCATCGGATTGGCTTTCTTGGCAGGGATCATCAAACCGATGGAGATGGTGACGAACGCATATGCACGCGCATGCGGTGTCATCATTGTTTTCGGTGGACTAGCGATAGATGGCTGGGCGATCATTACAATGCACCGCGCACGAACCAACATACTTCCGCACCGCGCCGCCGATCGTCTGGTCACGAACGGCCCTTTCCGGTTGAGCCGCAACCCGATCTATTTCGGCAACGCAGTTCTGTGTTTGGGTCTGTCCGTCGCAACGGCAAATCTTTGGCATGTTTTCACGGCCGCCATCATGGTTTTGGCCGTAGACTACCTAGCGATCCGTCGGGAGGAGCGACATTTGGAGGCGTTGTTCGGTAACGATTGGTTGCGCTACCGCAGCGGCACGCCGAGATGGATTATAATCTGACCAAAAGCCTGCGGCTGTACCGCGCCTAAACCAAAAAGCAGCTTGGTATGCCGATGACTTTTTCGCACCGAACGCCGCCCTCAGCCGACCTTCAGATAGGCGAAGCCCTTGGACTGAAGCGCGGCGACCGTCGCGACGCCTGACGGGACGAAGCTCATGAAGGGCGCGTCGAATACCTTGCTCTTGTCTACCTTCAGCCGTTGAAACGTGATCTCGCATAGGTGAACTTTGAGACCGTTTTTGGCGAGGTCGATAACGCGATCGAAGGTCTTCGGCGGAATGTTGTCGTCCTTGAACGGCGTCTCGTCGAGCGTGGAAAGAAAATATTTGATCGCGACGCTGTGGGCCACGATCACCAATTGCAGCCCGAACGGATCAGCACCGTAGGCCGAGTAATGATTGGCGATGTTGTTCAGGGTCTGCGCGAAGCGCGCGTGATCGCCGTAGTCGCAGTGATAGAGACAGGCGACATCAGCCTCCTTCTTCAAATCCTGCATGGTCAAAGACGGCCGTTGCATGGCATGGGCCGAAGCCGCGACGAGACTGCTGGCGCCAACCAGCAGGCTACGGCGCGTCGCGGAGTTGTTTGACGCTGTCATGGAAACCTCCGGATCGAATGGCCAGCTTATGGTTCGGCTAAGTCGATCAGTCGTCAGTCCACCTTCGGTCCTGATTTGCCCTCGGGCGTGACGTCGACATTGATCGCTCGGCCGATCACTTTCTGGACGGGACGGCAGTCTTTCATGCAGGGATCCTTCTTCCAGAACTCCTTTTCGGCGGTCTCCCGGTCGTCATCGTAGAACGCGGACGCATTCGGCATCTTCACGGATGTGAAGTTCTTCTCGTTGAGTTCGAAATTGTCGTCCTTGATGATGTCGTTCATGGTCAGGATGTAGGCGACCAGCGCGTAGACGTCGTCGTTGGACAGCGACTGCGCGTTGCCGTAGGGCATCGCGCGCTTGATGTAGTCGTAGACCGTCGACAGATCGGGCCAGAACGAGCCGACGGTCTTGTCTGGTCGATCGGCCTTCAGCGTGCCCTCGCCGCCCGCCAGCACGGGCCACCGGCCGACACCCTGGCCGAACTCGCCATGACACGACGCACATTGCGCCTGAAATAGTTCATCGCCCTGTTTGGCGGTGCCCTTGCCGACCGGAAGGCCTTTGCCGTCGGGGCGTACGTCGGTATCCCAAGCCTTCACCTCTTCCGTGAGAGCCGCGCGGCCAAGTCCGAGCTTCGTCGCTACCTGCGCGGATTTAGGCGCAGCGGGCTGTTGCGCGTCGCCGGAGGAGACGGCAAAGGCCGTAGCGGCCGCACACAGAACAAGGGACGCGAAGACCTTAGCCGATTTCGACATTTTCGGTCTCCCCGCCAGAGCGCACCAGCCACGTCTGGATGCCGTTGTTGTGGTAGATCGAATTGACGCCGCGCACCTTGCGCAATTCGTCCTTGGTCGGCTGCACGTAGCCGACCGAATCCATCGCGCGCGACTGGATCATCATCTCCTGACCGTTCCAGTCGAAGTCCACGTAGAAGCGCACCATCGATTTATCGAGTACGGGGCCGTCGATACGCGCGGCCTGCCAGTTGCGGCCGCCATCGAGCGAGACATCGACACGGTTGACGGAACCGCGCCCCGACCAGGCGACGCCACTCAGTACGTTGCGGCCCTTGTGTTTCAGCGGCGCCTGCGGCGAAGGATTGGTGACGACCGACTTCGCGTCCATGATGAAGGTGTGCTTACGCGAACGGCCGTCGGCGAGGAGATCGGTGTATTTCGACGTCTCCTCGCGGGTCTGCCACGGCTGATCGCCGGCCTCGATGCGGCGCAACCACTTGACCCACAGATTGCCTTCCCATCCCGGAATGACGGCGCGCAGCGGATAACCCTGCTCGGGCCGCAACGCCTCGCCGTTCATGGCGAACGCGAGAATGACGTCGTCGAGCGCCTTCTCGATCGGCAGCGACCGGTTCATGCCTGCCGAATCCGCGCCTTCGAGCATCAGCCACTTGGCGTTCGGCTTCAGGCCCGCCTCGTCGAGCAGCGTCTTCAGCTTCACGCCGGTATACATGACGTTGTGGATCATGCCGTGCGTGAACTGGCAGCCGTTCAATTGCGCACCGCGCCATTCCATGCCGGAATTGGCGGCACACTCGAGAAAGTAGATCTTGTTGACGCGCGGCATCCGCCTGATGTCGTCCATCGTGAAGACGAGCGGCTTGTCGACGAGGCCGTTTATCATCAGACGATGATCCGCCGGATTGATCTCCGCGATGCCGCCGTGATGACGTTCGAAACACAGGCCCGACGGCGTGATGATGCCATCCAGTTCGTGCAGCGGCGTAAAGTTGACTGAGGACTCGGCGGACGCCGTCAACCAGGACACGTCGCGCCGGACGACGTTCTTCTCGAATTTGGAGGGCGACCCGTACGGCCGCTTGTCGACACCGTCACCGAGGTATCGATTCCAGTCCTGAACCTCTGTGATGAGCGGATCGGGCTTGGCGGCCTCTTGCGCGCGTACCGGCATTGCAGCGAGAGCCGTCCCGGCACCAGCCAGGCCGGCGGCCAGAAATCCACGACGATTGAATTTGTTCGGTGCTGGATGATCCATGCGACATCCTCTTTATCTATCAAAATACGTGAATGTGTCGGTGCTAATGATGCGGCTTGGGCCGCGACATCAGGTACCCGTTACCTTGACGGCCTTGTTCTGATCGATCGTGACGGTGCCGAGTTTGGCGACGTGCGCCTTCACGACATCCCAGATCGGCGGGCCCTGCGTGTTCTCGTTGATGCTCGCCCAGCCGGAGACGCTGTAAGTTTTGGATGCCTCGATCGGCTGGCCCGACTTTAGATGGGTCATGCTTGAAATGCGCGACCCCATCGGCTTGCCGATGTCGATCGCGTAGCCCATGCCGCCGATCCGGACCATGTCGCCACCGCCCTGAAAATACGGATCGGGATGGAAGATGTTGTCGGCGACATCCTCGAGCACGTCCTTGAGCTGGTTGCCGGTCATCTGGTTGCGGTAGCAGTTCGGATAGGTGATCGCGGTGGCGTTGGTGATGTCTTCCCATGTGATGTCATCGCCGGGCAGCAATGTGCCACCCCAGCGGAAGCCAGGCGACAGCGCGATTTCGGTGTCGCGTTCGGAAAGCATCGCGTTGCAGATCAGATCGTCGAACGTTCCGTTGAAATTGCCGCGCCGGTACAGCAACGAATCCGTCTTGCCCACGACCTGCGCGAGATCTTTCGCGAAAGGCGCGCGAACTTTTTCGATCAACGCGGTCATCGACGCGTCGGGTTTGATCGCATCGGAGAACACAGGCATCAGCTTGAAGCGGACGCCGGCGACCTTCTTGTCCTTCACATCGATGTCGAGACGCGAGACGAACTTGCCGTGCGATCCGGTCGCGACCAGCACGGTGTCGCCGACGCGGACGAGACCGGGCATCGCGTCATGCGTATGAGCCGTAAGAATGACGTCCAGCCCCTTGACGCGACCGGCGAGCTTGCGGTCGACGTCGAAACCGTCATGCGACAGCAGAACCACGATCGATGCGCCCGCCGCGCGCGACTCGTCGACCTGCTTTTGGATGTCTTCCTCGCGGATCCCGAATTCCCATTTCGGAAACATCCAGCGCGGATTGGCGACGGCCGTGCGAGGCAGCGCCTGGCCGATCACGGCGATCTTGGCGCCTCCGCGCTCGAAGATCTTCTTGGGCTCGAAGACAGGCTCCTGCCACTCGTTGTCGCGGACGTTCTGCGCAAGAAATGCGAACGGTGCCTTGTCGGCGATCTCCTTGACGCGGTCCGCGCCGTAGGTGAATTCCCAATGACCGACCATGGCGTCGAGTTTCAACGCGGACATGACATCGACCATGTCCTGCGCCTTTGTCTGCAGCGAACTCCAGCTTCCCTGCCAACTGTCGCCGCCGTCGAGCAGAAGCACCTTGTCGTCGCCGCGTTCGGCTCGAACCGCGCCGATCAGCGTCGCGACGCGGTCCATGCCGCCCATCCGCCCGTAATTGCGCGCCAGCGACGTGAAATCGTCAGACGTCAGCGCGAAGGCATCGGCCGAACCGGCCGCGATTTTGAAGTATTTCCGAAATTCTTCGTCGGTGATGTGCGGCGGGATGCCTTTTGCTTCGCCGACACCGAGATTGATCGACGGCTCACGGAATTGCAGCGGCATCAATTGCGCGTGGGTATCTGCGACGTACAAAATCGTCACCATGCCGAGCGGGTCGAAGCGCAGGATGTCGTCCTGCGTCAACCGCTGCTGCGCGGCGGCACGGCCGAGAGGCCCAAGCCCGCTGCCGATCGTCAGCGCCGACGCAGCCGCCGTCGCCTGCAGGAAATCCCGCCTCGATATCATGGATCCACCTTGGTCCCTTCAGACGAAGGGTTTGTGTTCGGAGATGTCGGACCTGTCAGGCCACGGTCAGCTTGTTCGTCGCGACGTAGTCCGAACCGTCATCATCCTTCCATGTGAAGGTGAACTCTCCGGTCTCGGACGCTTTGTAGAAGAACGACTGGTAGGGATTGGCCGAAATCGCCGGATTCCATTCAGCTTCGAAGACTGTCTTGCCGTTGAACGCCGCGATGAACTTGTTGATGATCTTGCGCGGCACGATCTTGCCGGCGGCGTCCTTGCGTTGACCGGATTCCATCTCGTGCGAAATGAGGGTCTTGATCTCGATCATCTCGCCCGGCTTGGCCTGTGCGGGCACGCGAACGCGGGGGGTCGGCTTTGTCGCCATGGGAATTCCTCGCTAGAATTGAGTTTGGTCGATGCGCGGGATCAGCCGCCGCAGCCGCCGATCGTGACCTTCACGTTGGCCTTCGCCATGTGCAGTTTGCCGTTCGACATCTCGGCGATGCAGACGATGTTCTGCGTCTCGGCGAGACGCATCCGCGTCGACGCGGATGCCTTGCCGCAAGCCGGCGTGAACTTGTAGCTGACGACGCCGGGCAGCGGATTGCCTTCGGCAAAAACGTGGACGGACTTCACATAATCCGCATCGGTCATGGGGCTTTCGACATCCACGTTGACCGGAACGACGAGGCCGTTTTCGGCGATCTCCGGCACGTCGAGCTTGATCTTGCCGCTCTCGAACGTCTTGTCGCCGTAGAGCTTCTTGATTTCGTCGCTCACCATCTTCTCGGTGGCGAACGACATGCGCGGCGCAAGTACGGCCGCAAGTCCGGCGATTGCTGCCAGACCAAGTGCTCCGCGGCGGGAGAGATGTTCGGATGTGATCATAAATTTTCCTCCTGCGGGAGCTTCGTCCCTGACGATAGTATCGCTTGACGAGTGCAAGGCCGATCTATCTTATCTGCACACATCATTATATCGTTTTTCTTGAATGTAAAGACGATCTAAAAGATTGATCGCCGCAGAGACGGCGATCTGGTGGAGGGACGACCGATGATGAAAGCCCCATGGCGGATGGCGGCGGCGCTATTGCTGCTTGTCAGTTGTGACACGGCAGCGCGCGCGCAGGATGCCAGCGAAAAGGAAATCGAGCGCTATCGCGAGATGATCTCCGATCCGATGTCGAACCCGGGCTTTCTCGCGGTCGATCGCGGCGAAGCCTTGTGGAGCGAAGCGCGCGGCACGAAAAATGTATCGCTCGAAACCTGCGACCTCGGCGTGGGCGCGGGCAAGCTCGACGGCGCCTTTGCGAAACTTCCGCGTTATTTCGCGGATGCCGACCGGGTCATGGATCTCGAGCAGCGTCTGCTGTGGTGCATGGACAAGGTGCAGGGTCTCGACACTAAGGACGTGATCGCGCGTCGCTTTTCGGGTCCCGGCCGCGCCTCCGACATGGAGGATCTCGTCGCCTTCATCGCCAACAAATCGACGGGCATGAAGATCGATATCCCGCTTAGCCATCCGAAAGAACAGGAGATGGCCGCGGTCGGCGAGGCGATGTTCTATCGCCGCGGCGGCGTCAACGATTTCTCCTGCGCGACATGCCATGCCGACGAAGGCAAGCGCATCCGGCTGCAAGGCCTTCCTAACTTCTCCAAGCCCGGCAAGCAGGCGCAGGAGACGATGGGCGGCTGGCCGACCTACCGCGTGTCGCAGGGCGCGCTGCGGACCATGCAGCACAGGCTGTGGGACTGCTTCCGTCAGCAACGCTGGCCGGTGCCGGAATATGGTTCGGACGGCATCACGGCGCTGACGTCGTTCCTGCAGCAGCAGGCGGCCGGCGGCGAAATCAACGTCCCCTCGATCAAGCGATAGGAGCGCAACATGGAACCGTTTTTCAAATTTGCCGCGCTCATCGCGGTCAGTGCGTCTCTGCCGCTCGCTGCATTCGCGCAGAACACGAAAAAGCCGATCGATCCGGCGATCGTCGACAAGTACATCCAGTCCACCTTCGGCAAGGCTCCTAAGGAATGGCAGGACCGGATCATACCGGATGAAACGCTGAAAGCCTGTAACGCGGCGCATAACGACGTGTCGAGCGCAGAGGCCGACAAGATCACCGCACGCGAGATGATGCGCGTCGTCTATCCCGCCGACGGAAAGTTTCTGGGTGACTGGAGAGAAGGCGCGAAGATCGCCAATAATGGCCGTGGCGGACAGTTCTCCGATCCGCCGGATACGGTCGCCGGCGGCAATTGCTACGCTTGTCATCAGATGGAGCAGAAGGAAGTGAGCTACGGCACGCTTGGCCCCAGCCTGACGAATTACGGCAAGGACCGAAAATACGACGCTGCTGCGATCAAGGATGCCTACACGAAGGTGTACGATTCCCAAGCCGTACTGGCGTGCTCCAACATGCCGCGCTTCGGTGCAAACAAGGTGCTGAAAGAGCAGCAGATCAAGGACATCGTCGCCTTCCTGTTCGATCCCGTGTCGCCGATCAACAAGTGACGTCGCCGCCAATTAAGAAAGGGCCGACCATGATCATGCGCCTGCTTCTATTATCGGCCATAGCCGGCTTTACGCCGATGTCGGCGCATGCGCAGGAGGCGACGGTCACCTACAAATCGCTCAGTCTCGACCTCGCGCTCGACGCGGCGCGCGTTGCCTTGGCTGATTGCCAGAAGCGCGGCTTTCAGGTCGCAGTGTCGGTCGTCGACCGTTTCGGCCAGCCGCAGGTGCTGCTGCGCGATCGGTTCGCCGGTCCGCACACGCCGCCGACCGCGACCGGCAAGGCTTGGACCTCGGCAACCTTCCGTAGCACCACCACCGACCTCAACGCCATCAGCCAGCCCGGCATGATGCAGGCCGGACTACGAAACCTGCCGAATGTCGTCATCATCGGCGGCGGAGTTGTGATCGAGGCCGGTGGCAGCGTGCTAGGTGCCATCGGAGTCTCCGGCGCGCCGGGCGGGGATGCTGACGAAGCTTGCGCGAAAGCGGGCATCGCAGCCGTCCAAGACAAGCTCGATTTCTGACGTCAGGCCTGCCGCTTCAGCCAGTCCGGAAACGAGGATTGCTCGTAACCCTCCTCTCGGACGTAGCGAAACATCGCAAGAAAGTCATTCGGCTCAAGCAATCCCGGCATGCGCGCCACTTCTCGCGCCTGCCCCGTTTTTGCGGCAAGACCCTCCGCTGATTCCGGGAAGAACTGGATCGTCGGCGTGAAGCGGATGCCATAGGATTCGCCGACGGACTTCTCGCCGCGCCTGCGGCCATCGAAATCGGTCACCTCGCGCGCGCCGATATGGTTGAGATGCAGGATCTCGAAATTGTCGCGGACATAATTTTCGATCTTCGGGTCCATCATATGAACCGTGTGCATCCGCTTGCAGGCCGGACAACCCTTCAGGCCCCACATGATCGCGAAGCGTTTGCCTTTCGCCGTCGCGCCCGCAAGGTCGTCCGAAAGGTCGAGGAAGCTCTCCAGATACCAGTCCATCTGATAGAGCCCGTCATCGCTTAGGCTGGCTTTCGCCAGGGCCGACGAGGCGGACCGAACGCCGAGAGCAGCGACGCCGATGGCCGCGAGCGCATGTCGCCGCGTCAGTGATTGCCTTGGATCAAACATCACGGCCTCCTCATCCGATCGATCCGAAAGCGGGAAACGTTTCCAGCAGCCATCCTGCGATCTGCGGCATCCCGCTGGTCAGGAACAGCACGCCCGTTATTACCAACGCGCCGCCGATCGCCATTTCGATCGCGCGCATGTGGCCTCGCAATCGGACCATCAGACGCATGAATGGTCCGGAAAACAAGGACGCCAACAGAAACGGGATGCCAATGCCGAGCGCGTAGGCTCCAAGCAACAGCGCGCCGCGCACGGCCGAGCCTTCGACGCCGGCGACCATCAGGATCGCTGCGAGCACCGGGCCGACGCAAGGCGTCCAGCCGAAGGCAAAAGCGAGCCCGACCAGATACGCCCCGACAAAGCCGGCGGGCCTACGCACCGTCTGGAAGCGCGCCTCGCGAAACAGAACACCGATCCTGATAATGCCTAGAAAATGCAGGCCGAGCAGGACGACCAAGACGCCGGCAATGATGCCGAGTGTCTGGAAATGCGCGGTCACGGTCTTTCCGATCAGCGACGCCGACGCGCCGAGCGCAACAAAGACGGTCGCGAAACCCAGCACGAACGCAATGGCCAGCGCGACGACCCGGCCGTTCGGTCTCCAACCCGATCGCTTATCCTGGCGCGTCAGATCGTTGAGGCTGATGCCGGCGAGGAAGCACAGATACGGCGGTACCAACGGCAGCACGCAGGGCGACAGAAAAGACAGCAGCCCCGCACCCAATGCGCCTAGGAATGAAATAGATGACACTACGGATCGACCGGCGCTGGCAGAAACATTCGAATGCGTGTATATATAGCACATGTTTCATACTTCGCGCATAGAAACTCTAGTCATTGCATCGGCTGTCCTCGCTGCATCGCTCTCCATGAGCCGCATCGCGCAGGCGTCCGAGCTCGTGATGTTCGAGCGCGCCGGCTGCGTGTGGTGCCAGCGCTGGGACCGCGAGATCGCGCCGATCTATGACAAAACGGACGAGGCCAAAGTGCTCCCGTTGCGTCGCGTCGACATCGACCGCGACAAGCCGACCGACATCACGCTCGCGTCTCCTGTGATCTACACGCCGACCTTCGTGGTGATCGACAAAGGCCACGAGATCGGACGCATCAGCGGCTACACCAATGACATGTCGTTCTGGGGCCTGCTCGGCAAGTTCGCCGCTCTTGTCCAGGCCGCGCCTGATCACACCTGATCCTTCCGCTCACAACGCCGGTAACAATGACGTCCATTCTCCCATCCGCTCTCGAAGCCGAATTGCGCGACGGCGCGGAATACTCGCCTGAACTCGATCAGTTGATGCGCAAGGCTCGCAAAGCCAGCAATTTCCTCAAGGCACTGTCCCACGAAAACCGTCTGCTGCTGCTGTGCCTGCTCGCCGAGCGCGACCGCTCGGTCACCGAACTCGAAAACATCCTCTCGCTGCGACAGTCCGCCGTGTCGCAACAACTCGCTCGGCTGCGCTACGACGGAATGGTCGATACCCGCCGCGACGGCAAGACGATCTACTACAGCCTGGCCAACGAGGATGTGCGCCGCGTGATTTCCGTCGTGTACGATATCTTCTGTGCGCCGGCAGAAACGACAGGCAAAAAATAATCTGCCGGACGGCGGACGGATGGATGGCGGCCCGTAAGGCCAAGCCGTTCACCGGACAGGGAAGGAAAGTCCATGCAGGATATGTCTGCCTGGGCACAGGCGCTCGGCGGCTTCGTCGTTGGCATGATCGCCGGTTTCGCGGTTCGTCATGCGCGTTTGTGTTCGTTCGGCGCGATCGAAGACGCTATGATGGGCGGTGACACCCGCCGTCTGCGCATCTTCGGCCTGGCGCTCGGCGTTGCCATTCTCGGCACGCAAGCGTTAATCGTCAGTGGCCTGTTCGATCCATCGCTTTCCACCTATACGCCGGCAAGTCTGCCGATTGTCGCGATCGTGATCGGCAGCGTCTTGTTCGGCGTTGGAATGGCCTTGGTCGGCACCTGCGGATTCGGATCGCTGGTGCGCCTCGGAGCCGGCGATCTGCGCAGCCTCATCGTCGTTCTGGTGCTGGGTGCCGTCGCATTCGCCGCGCTGCGCGGAATCTTCGCGAGTTTCCGGATCGTGGTTCTCGAACGTCTCGCGGTGGCGATGCCAGATGGCACGACGGCCGACATCGCATCGCTGTCATCGTGGCTACTCGCGATCGATGCCCGCGCGGTGATCGCGGCGGGTCTGGGGACCGCGCTGTGCTGGTTAGCGCTCGGCGATAAAAGGTTACGCCGCACGCCGCGTTTGCTGTCGGCAGGCTTTGCACTTGGGCTTCTGGTGATCGCCGGATGGCTCGTCACGCTCTTCGTTCGTGACGATTTCGCCGGGCCGCCGCGTCCGCAGAGCCTCACCTTCGTGTCGACCATCGGGAAGGCCGTTTTCGCCGGGTTGCTCAACGTCGCGAATTTAGCGGATTTCGGCGTCGGCAGCGTGTTCGGCGTCATTTCCGGATCGTGTCTGGCCGCCTGGCGTTCGGCCGAACTGCAATGGGAGGCATTCGATGACGATCGCGAGATGCGTCGTCACCTCACTGGCGCCGTGCTGATGGGCTTCGGCGGCATTCTCGCGGGCGGCTGCACCATCGGGCAAGGCCTCACCGCCGGATCGATGCTGGCTTTGTCATGGCCTTTGGCGGTCGGCGGCATGATGCTCGGCGCGCGGATCGGGATCGCCATCCTGATCGAAGGTTCGCCGCGCGACATCGTGCGGCGCGGATGGACCCGCCTCATTCAGGGCCGCAGATAACTCCAGCCCTGCTCCTGCAATTCGATCAACCGCACCGCGCCGGACGGCACGATCTCCGCTTGCGAGATGATGCTGATCGCTTTGCCTTCACGTTTCTCCATGCCCTCTTTGGTATTCCCGCAGGCAGAGAACTTGATGTTTGACGGGAAGCTCGCATCGGCGATTTGCTTGATCCGATCCTTTACCGGCGACGTGTCCGCGCGCAGCATGTGCAGCCCCGGCCCGTAGGTCACCAGTTCGATCTGGACCGTTTCGCCCTTCGACTTGTACTGCTCCATGATGTTGGTCGCGTTGTTCAGCGCGAGATTCATCACGTCGGGATCGTTCTGGTCGACCTGGATCGACACGCGGTGTTCCTTCGGATCGGCTGCCAAGGCCGGCGTTGCCAGTACGGCCAGCACGCAAATGGCTGCCATCGCATTACGTAGAATTCGCATGTCATTCTCCATGTCAGGGGCGGACGATCGTGTATCCGGTTTCGCTCAGCGACAACAATTGTCCGACACCGACCTGAACCTCGACGGCGTTCGGGTTGATCTTCGGACGGGATCCGGTCTCGCGCTCGATGGTGTCGAGCGTATTGCCGCAGACATCGAAGCGAATGCCTTGGGTGACCAGGCTGTCGACCAAGGCACGAAACTCACTCGTGTCCGTCAACAGTACGATTCCCGGACCGAATGCGACCACTTCGACCGCGATATTGTCCGGGCCATATTCCTTGATGAGATTGCTGGCGACGCTCAGCACGAGCCGCTGCTTCTTCGGATCGGCATCCGACAATTGCAGCGCGATGAAATGGGTGGCGAACGGCTTGTCCGGATTTGATTTCCGAACGGCCGGCGTCGTCTGTGCATGCACCGGAGCGGCAGCCAGCGCAGTGAAAGCGCTCGACGACATCTGCAAGAATTTTCGTCGATGGATCATCGGCGGGCCTCGACCGGCCACACGACATGACCGTCGACGTATGTCTTATGAGATCGACGCGATGCTGACCACAGCGAAGCCGCAGGAAAAGTTACCGCACTGCAAGAGCGGGCAGAACCACTGGACCGCGTAGGCCGACCGCTGCACCCGCCAGAATGCCGGCTGCAGCCGCGAAGGACGGAATCGCCAGCGTGGACAAACCGGTCAGGCCTTGTCCGATCGAACAGCCGAATGCCATCGCGCCGCCGATGCCCATCAGGGCCGCGCCGGCAATCGAGCGCAGCATATGGTTCGGGGACGTGAAGCCTTCGAGTTCGAATTTTCCTGAGCCGATCGCCGTGAGCAGGCTGCCGATGAACACGCCCGCGACCAGCGCGATGCCGAAATTCGCGGTCATGCCGGTCGACAGCATCGCGTACTGAACCGTGTCGGCGATCGGCGAAATGAATGTCAGCGACACGACAGGAAGGGGATTGAACTCGTCGGCACCGAGCCATCCGGTCGCAAGCCAGCCCGCAAGCACTAATCCGCCGACGGCCGCACCGGCCGCCATCTGACCGTAGCTGCGGCGAAACGCGCGGTCCGAGAACGCGAAGACGAGCAGCGCAGCGCATAGGATGGCCGTAACGATAAATCGCGCGACCGACGCATCGAGTCCCATCGACGAGAGCAGCGCCGGCGCGGACACCGCGCTCGGAGTGACCTGCGACACTTGGATTGCAGCCAGACGCAACGGCGCAAGCAGACCCTTCAACGTCATCTGCGCGAAAATTGCGATGATCGCGATCACCACCAACGATCGCAGATTGCCCTTTCCAAGCAGCACCAAAGCACGCGAGGCGCAGCCATTGGCGAGCACCATACCCAGGCCGAACAGCAAGCCACCGGCGAAGATCACGGGCGCGGAAAAAGTTGGTTGCAGATAGAGCGATTTGGCAATCTCGACGACGCCGGTTTCCGCAAAAAGTTGCGTCCCCGCGATCGCGACGGCGACGGCAATGGCGAAACTGCGAATACGCACGCCGTCGTCCTTCATCCACCAGCCGCGCACGCTGCTGAGTAGGCAGAACCCGCTCGCCTGACCGATGCAGCCGAAGACCAACCCGATCGCAAATCCTGAAAGCACCGGAATATTGAACACGACGGCTCCTCGAGAACGTCAAACGTGCAGCCTTTGCATTCGAGGAGTTATCTCCCGACCATTCGCGCGTCCATATCCGTTCTGAAATAAGCAAACTCGTCCATCGCTCGAGACTATTCGAGCATTGTTTTCCCTCTGATCGGCCGCTTGAGGTCAAATTTGCTACACCAACTCGCTGAACGGCAAACGAAGACACGGGCCGCCATCCTCACTTCTTGGCAGCCTGCTTCCGCGCGTCGGCCACAGCTTGCTTGAACTGGACGTAGGTCAGGGCCGACGCGACCCGAAATCGACCCACGATGTAGGCCGGTGTACCACGCAGATCCAGCGAGTCGGCCTGAGCAAGATGCTTCTTCAGCATCTCATCGATCTCGTCGGCATGGTTCTTCAGATCGGTCTCGAGCAGCGGCATGTCGACGCCGGATCGCTGGATGGCATCGAGCATCCGCTCTTCGGGAATCTTGGGACCCGGGATCGCCATCAACGCGGAGTGGACGGCGTCGTATTTCCCTTGGTATTTCGCTGCGAGCGCCATCCTCGCCCCGTAGACGGACGCTTTCGTCAGGATCGGCCAGTCCTTATAGACGAGGCGGATCTGCCCATCTTCCTTCACCACGCGCTCGAGATCGGGTTCGGCCTTCTTGCAGAACGGACAGTTGTAATCGAAGAACGTGACGATGGTCAGGTTACCGTTCGGATTTCCTCCAGCCGGCGCCGAAGGGTCGTTGAGGATGGCCTCTGAAGATGTATCCGCACCTTGAGCGAATGAAGAAAAACCGGTCGGCATCAGGAGCGCCAGCGAGAGAGCCAGTCGGATCGCGCAAGTCATGAGAAGTTTTCGAAGCATGTTCATTCTCCGGATTTCGTAAGCGTTGTGGATGGATGCAAGCGATCGAGGCGGGCCAGGAAAGTCCGAGCGTCGGCGGGACCGATGATTCTCGTGTCCGGTATTTCGGAGGTGGCTCGGGATTTCATGAAGAGAACCGTTGGAGGCCCGACGACATCGAACCGGCTCATCAGCTTTCTCGTGTCGTCGTTGTAATCGGTCGCATCCGCTCTGATCAGCACGACGTCGCGGAGGCGTTCTGCGACTTCAGGATTACCGAAGACCGTCCGATCCATGATCTTGCACTCGACGCACCAATCGGCCGTGAAATCCAGGACAACGGCCTTGCCCTTCTGGCGTGCTTGTCCGAGGGCCAGATCCAAGGCTTGCGTCGTCGTGACCCGCTCGTACGGTGACGCTTCGGCGTTTCCATCGGGCCCGGTCGATAGGCCTACCATCTCGAAGACACGGACGGACGGCCCGTTCACCGATCCCACGATCGCGAGTGCACCCGGGATCAGCGCCATCAGGCTTACGGCAAGTATCGCCGACGGCCACGCGCCTGCCGCTTTCCGACGCCGCAGGAAATTCATCAGGAGTGCGACGCCAAGCGCCACAAATAATAGGCCAGCGAGGAAGAGCGTCGCCCATTGGGGAACGACACGGGACAGGATCCAGATAGCCATGCCGACAAAGACGAGACCGAATACGTGCTTGACGACGGAGAGCCACGGGCCCGGCTTCGGAATGGCACCCGCCCCGAACGTCCCATATGCGACCAACGGCAGGCCCATGCCGAGGCCGAGCGCGAACAAGGCCGCAGCGCCCCGGACAACGTCTGCCGTCTGCGCGACATAGACGAGAGCCGCAGCGAGAGGTGGGGTGACACAGGGGCCGACGATCAGCGCCGATCCAAAGCCCATGATCCCAGCGCCCAAGATGGAGCCGCTGCGCCCCATGTCCGCGCCGGACAGCCGGGATTGCCACGCTTGCGGAAGCTGCAGATCGTAGAATCCGAACATGGAGAGCGCGAGCGCGACGAAGACGGCGCTCATCATTCCGATGGCGAGCGGCGTCTGCAAGGCGGCCTGCAAATTCTGACCGGACCACGCAACGGCCACTCCAAGCGCGGCATAGGCAGTCGCCATTGCGACCACGTAGGCAATCGACAGCGCAGCCCCTCGGCGAGCCGTCAACCGCCCGCCCGATTGCGCCAGTATTCCTGACAGAATCGGGATCATCGGAAACATGCAAGGTGTGAAAGCCAAAAGGAGGCCGAAACCCAGAAACGAGAAAATAGTCGACGTCCAGCTGCCCCTGAGAACGGCTTGTTCGTCGGTCGTTCCGGAAGTGTCGACAAATGGAGTGCCGGGCTCGCTGGAAATCCACTCGTCGCTCGGCGACGTTTCGGGTCTGGCATTCTTTACCGGATCGATCACCCTCAACGACGCCAAATCGACCGTGCGCATGAGCGGCGGATAGCAGATGCCCTGTTCGGCACACCCCTGATATGAAACCGTTAGTGTACCGTTTGGCGGCGACGCCGAGGGCTCCACCACGGCGTAGGCCGTTCGGTGATAGACCTGCGTCTCTCCGAAGGACGGATCATCCTTATGCTCGCCGCGGGGTGTGTCGGTCTCCAACGGAAATCCGTCGGAACGCGTCACGGTGATCTTGTCGCGATAGAGATAATTGCCCGGCGAGATGGTCCATTCCAGGCGCAGGGCCTGATCGGCATCACGCGACACGGCCAGCTTGAACACCTGTTCCGCAGCGGGAGGTTGTTGCGCGAACGCCGTCGCATTAGCGATCGGCGAAAGAACCACGGCGATCGCAATCCTCAAGAGCCACTTATGCATTTTGATCCCCATCGACTAGAAGGGTGATCGGTTGCGCACCTTAAGGCAGCCTTAAGCACCGCCTGCGACTGAGCCTTTCGACATAACGAGGGCGTGATGAGAATTCTGCTGATCGAAGACGAGGTCATACTGCTCGACGGCATTCAGGCTGGACTGCGTCTATCGGGAGATATCGTGGATGCCGTCGGGAATTGCGCCGATGGGTATGCCGCCCTATCGACCTCGACATTCGACGCGGTCATCCTCGATGTCATGCTCCCCGACGGGTCGGGACTGGATCTGCTCGCGCGGATCCGTGCCGAGGGTAATGAGACGCCCGTGCTTCTACTGACCGCTTTGGACGAGATCAGGGATCGCGTGAATGGCCTGGACCGAGGCGCCGACGATCATCTCGGCAAGCCGTTCGATCTCGAAGAACTTGGCGCCCGGCTTCGGGCGATCGTTCGACGAAGGGCGGGACGGACCCAGCCGAATCTCCTGCATGGTCGGATCATACTGAATCCCGCCTCCCTCGAGGTTCACGTCGCTGACAAACTCATCCATCTGTCCAGGCGCGAGTTTGCGGTGCTGGCGTCATTGATGGAACGTCCCGGCACGATACGCTCGAAAGACTTCCTCGAGGATCAACTGTACGGCTGGCAGGAAGAAGTCGAAAGCAACGCCGTCGAAGTTCACATCCACAATCTCCGGAGCAAGATCGGACGTGACGCGATCGAGACGGTGCGGGGTGCGGGATACCGCATGCGTACACCATGATGATGACTTCGATGAAGGGTAGACTGTTCTCAGTCCTGGTCGCGGCAACGGGACTTATCTGGGCGTCTGCCAGCGTCTGGATCTTCTTTCAGACGCGAGCCCAGGTAGAGCACGTTCTCGATACTCGGCTGCAGGAGGCGGCCCGAATGGTCAGTTCGCTCGCCTCCGCCAATCCTTCAATCGCATCCGGCGACGGACTTTTACCTGACAGTCCCGGCACCAATTACGACCGCCAGCTTTCCTGCCAGATATGGTCGTTCGACGGACGGCTCGTCGCGCGATCCAGCGCGGCTCCCGACGACAGCCTCAGTCCGCAGCGGGACGGTCTTTCCGATCAGCTGGTCAATGGGGAAAGATGGCGTGTTTTTGCCGTCTCCGACACCGTCAAAAACATCCGGGTGCTCGTCGGCGATCGGCTCGGTCTTCGAGAGCGATTGGTGACCGACCTCATTCGCGGCTTGCTGTGGCCTGCACTCTTCATCCTACCGCTACTCGGAATTCTCACTTGGAGCATTCTAGGGCGCGGACTTCGACCGCTTCAGACGATGGCGACCGATCTCAAGCGCCGGCACATCGAAGATTTGAGCGAACTCGATACGACCAAGTCGCCGCCTGAGCTCGTACCGCTGGTCAAATCCCTCAACAGTCTTTTTTCACGCGTCGCGGCAGCGAGACAGCACGAGCGGGATTTCACGGCCTTCGCGGCTCATGAATTGAGGACACCGATTGCTGGGCTTAAAATTCAGGCCCAAGTTGCGCTCGCGACGAGCGATCCAGGCGGTCGGGAGAGAGCTCTGCGCAACATTGTCATATC
This sequence comes from Tardiphaga sp., assembly GCF_041424195.1. Lineage (NCBI taxonomy): Bacteria > Pseudomonadati > Pseudomonadota > Alphaproteobacteria > Hyphomicrobiales > Nitrobacteraceae > Tardiphaga > Tardiphaga sp. The sequence continues at coordinate 118,950 of NZ_JBGMOE010000038.1, forward strand.
CGTCGATCGCACCTCTCGACTCGTTCGCCAACTTCTTGCCATTGCCGGTCTGGATTCCGCGACCGTCGTCGCTCTCGACGATCTCGTCGATCTAAGGTTGTTGATCGACGATGTCGTATCGGCCGTTCCCAGAAGATCAGACATGCGCGTCGAGGTAGGATGCGGGCTCGACAAGATCTTGTTTAGGACGAACCGAGACATCCTGACGATCGCGTTGCGCAATCTGTACGAAAACGCAATCAATCATGCCGGCACACCCGGGAAGATAGTCTGGACCGCAACCGTGGGCGAACGAAATGTCACGATTGCTGTGGAAGACGACGGACCCGGAATTTCGGAGAAGGACATGGCTCACGTACGAACCCGCTTCTATCGTGGCCCTCACCAAAACCAGTCCGGCAGTGGCCTCGGACTGGCGATTGTCGAGATCGCTCTCGCCCAGCTTAACGCGTCACTCCATCTTGAAAACAAGCGGAGCGGACCAGGTCTTAGATCCATGGTGTTGCTGAGGATCGCAAATGAATGACTTTTACTATCGATATCTCAGAATGGTGTCGAACTTGAACTCGCCGTTCGCAAGCTCCGTAAGAACGGTGTGGAAGTAGCCTCGGTCACGCAGCCAACCGGCGACGATCCATCGCAAGAACTCATGCGCCAGCTTATCGGCGTGTTCGATGAGCACACTTCGCGTGAAATCGGGAAGAACACTAAACGCGCAATGCGCGAGTCCGCTAAGCAGGGCTTCTGGAATGGCGCGACACCGCCGATCGGGTACAAAATTGTCGAGGCGGAACGGCGCGGTCAAAAGATCAAGAAGAAACTGGACATAGATTCCGTTGAAGCCGAAACGGTCAAACTTATCTTCCGGCTCTATCTTGACGGTGACGGGAGCACCGGCCCGCTCGGGGTCAAGGAGACAACGAAATGGCTGAATAGCCACGGCTACCGCACGCGGCGTGGTTCGACCTTCGGCGTCGGTCCAGTCCATAAGATATTGACCAACACTTGCTACGCGACGGGCTTGTGGCCTTACGGAAAGCGCGACTCCCGCAATGGCGGACAGAACGACCCTTCGACGGTCGTGGAAATCCCGGTCCCGGTTCTCATTGAACCGGCAATCTTCGAGCGCGTGCGAACAAAACTTGGCCAGAACAATCCGAGGACGACGGCCCCACGGATTGTCAACGGCCCTTCGCTACTGACTGGTCTTGCCGTTTGCGCATCCTGCGGGTCGGGTATGACCCGCACGGGCACCAATCGGAGGGGTAAGTCGTATTCATATTATTCTTGTGCCGGATGCCACCAGAAGGGGGAGACCGTGTGCAAAGGGAGGCACATTCCTGCAAGTACCCTGGACGACATCGTCGTCAGCAATCTCAAGGAGCGACTATTTACGCCGGATCGGCTAGCTGAATTGTTGCAGAGCTTGGTCACTCGGCAATCTGCAAAGAACGACGCGGTCGATGATCGGCTCCGCTCCCTTCAGAATGAAGTGCAAGAATCTGAGGAGCGCCTCAGACGGCTCTATCGCTCGATCGAAGACGGCATCATTGAGCTCGATGACATCCTGCGAGAGCGGACCGCAAACCTCAAATCGGAGCGCGAAAGGGCTAAGGCTGCCCTCGACAGGGTCCAGTCGCAATGCGGTAGGGCAATATCCATCGACGCGGAAAAGATTGACGTATTTGCGCGTTTGATGATCGACAAGCTCGAAAATGGCGATGTCAACGGACGTAAGGCATACATCCGTGCTGTAATCAGCGCTATCGAGGTCGATGACAAGACCGTCCGGATTATCGGCTGCAAAGACGTCCTGCAGGCGGTCATTGCTGGCAAACAGACCGCGAACGAGAATGTTCGTGGTTTTGTACGCAAATGGCGCGCCATTCGGGATAAAACTACGAACTCTTATGTTATTGAAATAGTTGTA